>CAZQDQ010000036.1:0-9298 GCA_964592455.1 uncultured Pseudomonadales bacterium | reverse complement strand
GTTTCCGATGTAGATGACGAATTGACACAAGACAACTACTGCAACAGCTACCTTGCAGAACTGTTATATAGAGAAATAAGCGACATACTCATTGCTTTCTTGGAAGAGTCAGAGTTAACAACTGTCGAAAATAGCCATCAAGAATTTCTAGTCGGTAAAAACGATTTACCACTCTAAGGTAGGTGAAACTATGTCCACAAGTAAAACAAACATATTCAATTATGTGGCTGATATCATTTTGATTCCTCTAGTTCAAGATATTATCGATGATGCCGGTGGATTCATAAGCGACACAGGCCTAATATGGCCAGTAGAGGAACAAAACGGCCACCTAGTCTACTATGACATCAACGTTATAAGAGAAGAAATTTTTTTGCTGCCCAATCTCGATTCTAACCCAGACGATTGTGTAGAAATCACTGACAATAACCAAATTCTTGCCCTCCAAAACCACATTGAAGACTTTATTTATGTTGTCACTCATATAGGCAGAATTCTAAGAAATAAGAGACATCTCAGTGACTTTTGCCTTGGACTAAGTCCAAAAAACATCCCGTTCTTCATTGCAACCTCGTTTTCATAAAAAAGGAGAAAAGATGACTGTTATTGATAACCTCAATAAGGATTTAAACGATCTGTTATTTAAAAGAGTAAAAAAGTTTATTGAAGGTGGACATTATAGATACACAATCGGTTTCAGTGTTGCTGACAACTTCTTGATCTTTAAAATAGGAAACGAGAAGTCCATACATATCAATCCTATTCGGGAAACTGTCAACAGAGTTGACGATATTACCGGACTTGTTGAGGAATTGTCACCAACAGAAATGACAGTAGTTCAATGGTTTATTAAATCTGTAAATGAAAAAATTAGTGTTCTTCCCAGCCAAGCAGATTTAATTCAAAATTTGCTAGACCCCTTCTACAGGATAAATTCCGTAGAATTATTTTTTTTCACCGAACTTGCTTATTTTAAATCATTATTTAGTGGCTACCTTACCGCTTATTGCTTTAATACTAGGGGAGAGTATGCCTTTGTTCTACCAGACAAAAACGTTCTCCATGTCTATATCTCCAGAGTCTATCTGGATGACAACGGTTTCTACTTCATCGAAAATAGATCTCAACCTGTTTCTACTTACGAATACGAACCGCACTGTTCCAAAAAACTTCTTCACTATCTAAAAACTCTTTGTCAAAATCCAGAAAATCTCCAAAATCTAGCCCAGGTCTAACCTGGGTTTTTTGTGTTTTAATACACTCATGGACCTACTTCAAACAGTCAAAGATCTCTGTAAGCTCTCACCTCGCCAAGGTGAAAAAGAAATCGAGGCAGCTAAATATCTCGAGACCTTTCTCCATCAGATAACAAGTGACATAAAAGTCCAAAAGTTTCCTACCAGAGTTCCTGTGATTTCAAGTGCTTATCTGACTTTGGATGGCGAAAAAGTTGACTGCCAGGGTTGCACATTTGAAACTGGCAATATTACAACCAAAGACCAGGTAGTTTTCAATCCACAATCAGACTACATTTCAACGCCAAATTTCTATCAAAAACCAACCGTTGCCATTTCTAGGACAGATACATCCAAATTAAAAACAGCATACAAAGTCGATGGTCGGGTAACCGTCGAAAAGCACTCGTATCTAAGTCGCAATTTCCTGGTTGGGAATTTAGATAATCCTGTAAATATCATTTTTGCTCACTACGACTCTCTCGGTGGGGGCGCTATCGACAACGCTGGTGGAGTAGCTGTTTGCCTAAATCTCTTAACTGAGAACCAAGGTCTAGTACATGAGAACCTATTTGTTTTCGCCGGTAACGAAGAGTTAAGTTACGACTTTCCAGACTACTGGGGTTATGGCTACCGTCAATTCGAAAAGTATTATCCACACCTTCTGCGTCAAGTCAAACAGATTTTGGTTATCGACGGAGTCGGTCTCACCAAACCAGAAATAATTACTAATGATCTAGATAATTTTTTACCGTTAAGATATCTAAAAACTTTTCAAAACAAAATCAAAGTTATCAGTAGCGACCAACAACAAGTCCTCAAATGCTATCACTGCACTGAGGATGCTCCTGACAAAATCAATTTAGAATATTTAAACCACTCTCAAAACTTAATAAATCAGATGTTAGAATAGAAGAAATCTATGGAAAATATTTTTGCGCCTCTCAAGGTACTCTTCAAGATCGAAGACTTAAGAAAACGCCTTATTTTTACTGCCATCATTATTGCTATCTTTCGTTTTGTTGCCCACATTCCAACGCCTGGTATCAACCTCGCTGCCCTCAAAGAACTTTTTAGCAGTTCTGCCTTTTTATCGCTTCTAGACGTTTTCTCCGGTGGCACTCTCACCAACTTTTCGGTTATGGCCTTAGGGTTAAACCCATATATCAACGCCTCCATCATCATTCAAATGCTCACTATGGTCTTGCCCAAACTAGAAGAACTCCAAAAAGAAGGAGACTTTGGCCGTCAAAAAATCAATCAATACACCAGACTCCTCACTCTACCCCTCTCCTTCCTTCAAGCCATCGCTCTTATCATGCTTCTTGCCCGCCAAGGACTTACTACTACAGCTGATCCACTCAAATTAGCTGCTGTTGTCTTTACCCTTTCTGCTGGTACTTCCTTTTTGATTTGGTTAGGTGAGCAATTAAATGATTACGGACTAGGAAACGGCATTAGTATGATTATCTTTGTTGGTATTGTTAGTCGTCTGCCGGTTACAGGAGCACAGCTGCTTTCTACCATTGATTCCAGTCAATACATTACCTATGCTATTTTTGCTCTTTTCTCTCTTGCTGCCATTTATGCCATTGTCAGAACAGGGGAAGCCGTCAGGCAAGTGCCAATCCAATCGGCTCGCCGTGGCGCTAACTCCTTTACCTCCACCGTTTCCAACCATTTACCGCTAAGACTAAACCAAGCTGGGGTTATCCCAATTATCTTTGCTGTTTCTTTTATGCTTATCCCAAGTCTTCTAAGCAGAGTTTTAAGCGGAGTCAACCAACCATCTCTTGCCGCTTTTGCTAACAATCTCTCACTTGCTTTGGCTCCAGACACCTTACTTTATAACCTCATCTATTTCCTTTTAGTTGTTGCCTTTTGTTATTTCTACACTGCAGTCGTCTTTAATCCGGAGAAAATTGCCAAAGACCTTCGCACTTCTGGTTCTTTCATTCCAGGGGTCAGACCAGGCAAGGACACAGTCGAGTATTTAAACTTTGTTCTCAATCGAATCACTTTAGTCGGTGCTTCCTTCCTAGGTCTAGTCGCCATCTTCCCTTCCATTGTCTCTGGCCTTACAGGTGTCACGTCTATTGCTATCGGCGGCACTGGTCTTCTGATTGTGGTCTCGGTTGTCCTGGAAATCCTCAAAGCCATAAACTCCCAAAGTTACATACACAACTACGACAAGTTTTTAGATAAATAAAAATGAAAACTATTCTAGTCGACGCGGCAGGGACATTTGTAATCGAGGGACAAGGCATTTATCAACCTCTTTACGAGTTGCTAGAAAGTTATCCCAACAAAAAAATTATTGTTTCAAATGCTAATGATGAGCAGTTGGTCGAATATGGCATAGTAAATATGCCCTACCAGGTTTTTACTCTTAAACACAGTCCCAACAAAGACAATCCTGAATACTTCAAAATTTTGCTTAATCACTTTGATCTCAAGGCTGATGATGTCATCTATTTCGAACACTCCCAAGCCGCTGTCGACAGCGCCAACTCAGTCGGTATCACCTCCCACTTCTATGACTCAGACAAAAAAGACTTGGTAAGTCTAAAACAGTTTTTGGACACTAACTTACAATAAACCCCTCCGTCACTCCTTCGTCGTGCCACCTCCCCTTGACAGGGAAGGCTTTAGTTGTAATCTAACTTTTAACTTTACACTTTCAATATCTTTAATAATCTCTCCATTACTAAATCTAATTGTTTGTATTCCAATTTGTTTCAAAAACTCGTCACGCTCCCTATCGTAATAAACTCTGTCTTTATGATATCCACCATCAACTTCAATAGCCAAACTTAGTTTTGAACAATAAAAATCCAGAATAAATCTCCCAATTGGTTTCTGTCTCGTAAATTTATAGCCAGTCTTTTTATAGCTCAACACCTTTTTCCAAAGCAACTCCTCCGCCACAGTTGGATTACGCCTATTTATTTTTGCAGGGTATTTTAATTGTGATAGATAATGCAAGTTTCCATGTTTCTTGTTTAACGCTTCTACCCCAATATCTTTCATCTATAAATATCATTCATATTAAAGCCCTCCCTGTCAAGGGAGGGAGGACCCGCCGCAGGTGGGAGGTAGGTTCAAACACTATCTTTCTTTCTGGAAGACTTCCCCCCTGTCAAGGGAGGGAGAATCACGAAGTGATGGGTTGGTTCGACATCCCCCTTGTCAAAGGGGGAGTGAGGGGGATTAAAATACAAGCCCGCCCTGTCAAGGGAAGGGCTGGAAAAGGGTTTCGTGTAGAATAAATTCATGAATCTCATCATTCTCGGTGCCCCAGGCTCCGGCAAAGGCACCCAGGCCGAATTAATAGCAAAAAATTTTAACCTCGCCCATATTTCAGGGGGGGCATCTCTTCGCAAAGAAATCGATAGTGGTACCCGCAAGGGAGAGCTAATTGAACACGTCATGGAAAAGGGGGACCTTGTTCCTTTCGAAACCATT
This sequence comes from uncultured Pseudomonadales bacterium, assembly GCA_964592455.1. GTDB lineage: Bacteria > Patescibacteriota > Microgenomatia > UBA1400 > MFAQ01 > MFAQ01. Next base: position 4,598 of record CAZQDQ010000036.1, on the reverse strand, counting down.
TCCTCAGTTATAGAGCCAGAAATATTATCTAATAAAGATGGCTTTATACTAGATGGCTCACCAAGAGATCTAACTCAAGCGGAATATTTAAATGAATTTTTAAAAGAAAACAAAATTAACATCGACTTAGTTATCTATCTTCATGTCCCAGACGAAAAACTTATCGACAGGCTCTTGTTACGAGCCAAAACCGAGGACAGACCAGACGACAATCTAGAGTCGATCAAAGAACGATTCAAAATTTTCCACGAAGAAACAGAGCCTGTCATTAACTACTACAAAAAAAACGCCAAACTTATAGAAGTAAACGGCGACCGCAGTATCGAGCAAATAAGCCAAGACCTCAGTAATATAATAGGTCAAATTCTATGACCCAAAAAACCCTAAGTATGATCGAAGGTGGCAAGCGTTTAGGCCACATCAAGTCACAAACTATTGCTATGGTCAAGTCTGGCCTCACCCCGCTAGAGATAGATCATTTTGTTGACGACCTTATCAAACAAGGCGGCGATAAACCATCATTCAAAATGGTTGATGGTTACAAACACGCTACCTGTATCAATGTCAATGCTGGCATTGTCCATGGAATTCCAAACACTAGACCCCTAAAAGATGGTGACGTGGTCAAAGTTGATATGGGTCTGTTTCACAACGGTTACCATCTAGATACTTCAACCACTGTTTATATCAATGGCACCGATCCAAAAGTAAAAAAGTTTTTAGAAGTCAGCCAAAAGGCTCTTTCAGACGCTATTTTTATGGCTTCTGCAGGCAACACAGTGTTTGATATTAGCCAGGCAATGGAAAAAGAGGTGGTCGGAAACGGTTTCAGCGTTATCCACGACCTTACTGGTCACGGCGTAGGTAAAAAGCTCCACATGACCCCCTTTATTCCCTGTTTTGCCGACCCAAAGACTAAAAGAGATATTCTAAGTGTCGATCAAACTATTGCTATCGAAGTTATGTCCGCCATGGGCGACTACAAGCTGGTAGAGGATAGCGATGGCTGGACTCTGTCTACTCAAGATGGTTCCATAACGGCCATGTACGAAGAATCTGTCTGCATCACCGAAAACGGCCCTCTCATCCTCACCGCCTCAAACTAGATTGTTTTATAATATTCAAAAATCTTAATAAATTAGAAAAGAGGTTATTTTGACCAAGATTCTTTTTCTTAGTGCCCCAGACTCATCTACCAAAGCACAAAAATTAATCGCAATTTTAAAATCAAAAGGTTTAAGGGTTAGTAATCTAGCCGATCTCTTGAAATTAGAAAACTCTAAAACTTCTACTAGTACTGTTTTGGCTGAAGCTGTAGAGAACCACGACCAAGTTATTGTTTTTATTAGTGATGGTCTCTTTGCCAACTGTATTCTCAAAGATGTTATCCTTCTTGCCATCAAAAAACAAAAATGCATCTCAGTCGCTGCAAAAGACGACCAAACAATCATGCCTGGCTGGTTCACCAAAGGCTTTTCCGGCTTTAGATATTTTCTATAAAACGAATTTTCATATCCATTCTATCCTCACAAAAGGAGTAAATAATGTCGAATCCAAAACACGTTCTCGTGCTTCACGATCCCGGTAAAGTTTACTATGCCAGCCTATATAGGTCGAGATTACAAAATCATCACCATTCAAGATTTAGTCTTAAGTGGTCAGCCTTTAAATATCAAGGCCAGTGTCGATAATGCTTTCGCTGTTATTATCATCGATGGTCATTCGGTCCTAAATGACACTATCACTGCCTATGCTGCTCAATATGCCAACGACGACGGCAAAGTGCTCTTTGTAACCATAGATCCATCCATGGTAGAAGATAATAAATTTGCCCTATTGGTTGGCGATGAATCCATTCTTTCCGGTATTAGTAATGACCATAATGCGCAGTTCTGGCAGTCTCTAAGAGAAAAACTCCAGTCCATGGCCTCCGACCCCAACCCTTACTTATAAAATTCTTCCAAAACATACAAACTCTCCCATCAAGATGGCTTTTGCTAGTCATAATATTAAACCTTGATAATATCCTATAAAGATGTTAAAATCCCCTCAAAATATTCACGCACTTTAATGAGTAACCATGTCACTTTCGTTTCCAACAGTTCTTGTAATTAGTTCTGCCCCCGAGCGCATCGACTTACTTAGGCAGGACGGTAGCCAACTCGCCCTTGCCACTTATGCAAGCATGACTTCAAAAGGATGTCCTTTAGATGCTGAGGTCTGCCTGATCGATCCAGCCTGCGACCCTGAAGAGTTCAAAAAGTCCTTGGATGATCCCCAGATCAAATGCATCATCATCCTATTTACAAAAGATGCCCTGGAGGACGAAAGAGTGCTCGCTTTAGCTCGTACCGCAATCCTGGGTACGAAAGGGAGGTATATATGTCACATAGTCCACTACTATTGGGATCAAACAGTCATTTATAAACAGCTTCCAACCGATGGTTGTACTATGCTGCCCAGCACTGTGGGGAATAGTATGATTAATCTATTCCGCCGAATGGCGGAGTACAACCTAAGTCGCCGCTAAACCTCAGGCTTCACAAAGAACAAACAGAGTCCTCACAAGGGACTCTTTTTCGTCAGTCCAGCCTTATAGGACAAAAGTGATATAATATATCCAAAACTGGCCAAGGCCAGCATACCTTAAGTTATGGAGAAACCAATGTTAACTGTTGAAAGAATTCTGTTTTTTGCACTTGTCATTTCACCACTGGTCGGGCTGGCAATGATATTGTTGAAGGGTTTTTCTGGTACTTACAACAACAGGAACAACGACGCCAGTTACTATTCCGGTTGGGTGCTTATCACCTTATTTGGATTCTTCTTCGACATCATCAGCTACATCAACACCTCACAAGGAGACTATGCGTCTAGCCTTATAAAATCCTGGAACTTTCTCTCAGAGATAAGCTGGTTCTTGTACTTTGGTCTTTTTGTTGGTTGTGTGTGGGGTCTTAGCACGATGAAGACCAGCAAAGAAGATGAAGCAGTCTCAGAGGTCGGCAAGTTTCTCATAAAAGCAATCGGCACTACCGCCGGAGCTTTCGTCCTGCTGGTACTTTTCAATACCATTGCCCCGATCGCAAGCCAGATTAATTAATTTTCCGCTCTATCCCCGCCATGTGGCGGGGTATTTTGTTTCAAAACTTGCCTCTTGCTGAACCTAAAGTTGTTTGCTACAATAGCCTCTGCACAACAAATTTATGGCTAAAAACCAAATGACTGAGTTAAACGGAGTCATCTCCGAGTGTCTGCCCAACACCCAGTTTAGGGTAACACTAGAAGATGGCAGGGAAATCTTAGCTCATCTTGCTGGCCGCATGCGACTACATCGCATTCGCGTCATGCCTGGAGACAAAGTTAAGCTCGAAATGAGCGACTACGACCAGGGCAAAGGCAGGATTATCTACAGATCCTAAGAACTCCTACAACTCTTAAAACCAATTAATTAACTAAAAAACAAAATCTATCATGCGAGTTCAATCATCAGTCAGACCTCGATGCAAAAATTGTAAAATTATTAAACGCCACGGTAAGGTGTTGGTTATTTGTACCAATACCCGCCACAAGCAAAGACAAGGATAATAAAAACCAAAAATATGCCTAGAATTTCCGGTATTGACCTTCCAAACGAAAAAAGAATTGATATCGCCCTCACTTATATTTACGGTATCGGTAAAAAAATCGCCAAAAATATCTTAAATCAGGCCAAAGTTGATCCTAGCATCAGAGTCAAAAACTTGACTGCCGACGAACAAAGAAATATTCAGACCGTCATCGAAACTATTCCTACCGAAGGAGAACTCAGAAAAATCGTTCGCGATAACATCGAGACTCTAAAACGCATCCAATCTTACAAAGGTTCCCGTCATTCCATGGGTCTTCCAGTCCATGGTCAACGAACCAAAACCAACGCCAGAACTCGCAAAGGTAAACGCAAAACCATTGGAGCAGTTAGCAAAGAAGCCGAAGCCGCCAAGGCCCAAGCCGCCAAGAAATAATTCCTCGTATCACGAGGAACATTCGACTTAGGTCGGGATAACAAAGAAATCTAAATAATATACAAAAATGGCAGATAACAAACAAAAAACCAAAACCGTAAAAGTCAAAAAAGCTGGTGTCGTTAGTTTTAAAGGTGGACAGGGAAAAATGTACGTCAAGGCCACCTTCAACACTACTTATGTTACTTTCACTGATTCAGCAGGCAATACTGTTTGCTGGAGTGCTGCTGGCACCTGTGGATTCAAAGGAGCAAAACGTTCAACACCATTTGCCGCTACCACCATTATCGAAGAAGGTTTGCGTAAAGCCAAATCTATGGGACTTGTGTCTACAGACGTCTACCTCAAAGGTCCGGGGCCTGGTAAGGACGCTGCTCTTCGTGTCCTAAAAACTTCTGGTATCGAAGTCAATACTTTGGCGGACACTACTCCTATCCCTCACAACGGTTGCCGACCCAAAAAACACCGCAGAGTATAAAAATCACTAAACACTAAAAGAAAAAACTAATATGGCCAAATACACAGATCCAAAATGCAGACTATGCCGAAGAGAAGGTACAAGCCGGCAATTATCACCCGGACGAGGCGCTGCAG
>CAZQDQ010000035.1:0-9627 GCA_964592455.1 uncultured Pseudomonadales bacterium | reverse complement strand
ATAATCTTCCGGTTTGGTCATGAAGATATTTTTTCTTTGGGTGACCTATGACTTAAGAACGGTTTAAAGAAGTTTTTAAATAGGCAAGAGATTAGTTTAGAGGAAATTAAGAATATTACAGAGAGGTGGAGCCCGTATAGGTCTTATGGGGCAATTGCCATGTGGCACTTGTTGGACAACCGGTAAATTTGTTAAAATACGAGTGCTGGTTTTAGCGGGCCTGCCCGCTGAAGCTTTAGCGTAGGCGGGTGTCGTATATCGGTAATACCTCAGATTTCCAATCTGAAGAGAGGGGTTCGACTCCCCTCACCCGCTCATTACGACAACAGTATTACGAGTGGGATGGAAAAGTATGAAATTGGTAAAAACGAAACTGGGTAAGTATAGCTTTTGGTACAGAAAAGGTGACAAAGTTATTGGTGAGAGAATTTCGCTTAGAAAATACGAAAGGTTTGAGACCTATTTAATTAAAAACTTATCTAGAAAGAGTGGGGTAGCTGTGGATATTGGGGCAAATATTGGTTATTATTCGTTGATTCTTTCGAGTCTTGTTAAAAAGGTCATAAGTTTTGAACCCGAGCCACTAAACTTTAGTTTGTTGGTTAAGAATATTGCTGAAAATGGAATTTTAAATATAAAGACATTTAAAAAAGCGGTTTCTGACAAAAAAGAAAAATTAAAGCTTGGTTTGTCTGTTAGTAACTTGGGTGACCACCAAATAACCACATCTAGTACAAACCGGAAGTTGGTTTCGGTTCAGTCGACTAGCGTAGATTTTTCGGTTGCAGAGAAAGTCTCAATAATAAAGATTGATACCCAAGGTTGGGAGCCAAAAGTGGTTTTTGGAGCGAGAAGAACTATAGAACGAGATAAACCAACTATATTTATGGAGTTTTGGCCAGATGGATATGCTAGGTCTGGGTTAGATTATATGAAGATGGTTAAATTTTTAGAAGGTATTTACGGAAAAATTTATTTAATCGATGATCGCCTTAATCTTGTATATTCTGTTTCTAAGTACGACTTAGTGGAGAAGTGTAAGAATGATAAAGGATATGTGGATTTACTATTTAAAGATTCGCTGAGTTTATCGGATATTTGGGTGTGTGTTAAGAAGTTTAGGTTGAGAAGATATTTGGCACAATTTTTGAAAAGATTTAAAAGCCGGGGAAGTAGTCAGTTTTAATGCTTTTTAATCCTAATGATTGAAGCATTTTTTTGTAGTGTTGGACCATAGCGTCGGGACCAGAAATAAAGTAGGTATATTTTTGATAAGCCTCTATTTTTTTAATGGTTTCTGGGGTTATTCTTTGGTTTTGACTACTGACAAAGTACTCAGTTTTTAGACCGATTTGTTTTTTTGCTTGCTCAAAAAGTGATTTGTAAACAAAGTCACTCTGATTTGTGCTTGCATAAAGGAGGTAAATATTTTTTTTGAGATTTTTGTCTAGAAAATACTTGATAATACTGCGGAAAGGAGTAATGCCTATTCCTCCGGCGATAAAGACCATATCGTCTACCTTGTTATGTGGAGTAAAATCGCCTGCTAGGTGGGAAGCAGTTACATTGTCGCCGACGTTTAGCTCTAAGATGGAGTTTTTAAAACTACTAGAATTAGGAGATATTTTAAATGTGAGTTGAATTTCTTTCTCGGTTGGGGAGCTAGATATTGTAAAGTAGCGCCTAAAACCCCTAATGTCAGCGTTTTGGTGTGGCAAGGACCACTCTAAATATTGGCCAGGGCTAAAAGTAATTGGTGGTTGCGAGAGAAAAGAAAGCTGGATGGTGTTGGGAGTTAAGGAGTCTTTTTTAATTAGTTGCAAATTGTATCTTTTTTTGTTGGAGACGATAAAACTTAAAATATTGCCAAGGGTTAAGTTTAGTTCTGGGGTACTAAAGAAAGGGCTAAAATGATACGGTATTGTGCTTAGAAGACCAACAAACAGCCCAAAAGAGTTTATAAGACTGTTTTTATTAGGCATAGTGAGTGGTTCGGTAAGCATAATACTCATAAAAAACAGGGTTGGCCAGGATAAAAAAACTTCTAAAAAAAGACTGTTGGAATTGTTTAGGGTTAACTGTTTGGTAAGTAACAGCCCAACCAGTAGGCCGGCAAGGTAGCTAAGTACAAGTTTTTCTCTCCTGAGCTTATTGATAAGGTAGATGGCAACAAGAAGTGTACTTGGCAAAATTACTGGAGTAGCAACCCACCAAATTGCTCCGTCAAAACCTAAAAGGGGTGTTATAACGGCGGCTATTGCGGCTGGATTGAAAATATGAACTTGATGGTAGTTAAAAATATATTTACTAGCTGAGGCAATTGTGCCAGCTATAACTAAGGTGTAGTATTCTGTTTTTGTGCTGGCTGGACTAAAGAGAAAAAGCAGGATTAAACTGGTGATTAAAGCTGACTCTGGATTTGGTGAGACTTTGTAAAGTTTACTTAGAAGATAATTACTGCCTACAGTTACTAAAGTAATAAGAAACAGTGACACTACCAAAGTGGTGGGTTTAAAAAAAGTGTAACCGAAGAGAGAAGCCCCAAAAGTATAGAGAAACAGAAATAAAAGACTAAAAAGAACAGCTTTGTACATAGTTAAGGAGTCTAAAAGCTGGAAAAACCCGTTTGTTTTTGGCATGATCTTAAATAAATAGTTTAGCAGAAAGGCCCTTCGACTTTTTGATACTAAAGTCGGAATACAAGCACAAATACTCAAAATCAAAGTGCGGTTCAAGTTCATTTGGTTTTACAAAAAATAGTGAAGTGGCCAATCCATCAGCCACCATGCAATCGCTAGACAACACCCAAGTTGCCAAAATACTTTCTGGAGAGGCTAAACTTTTTGGATTAACAAGGTGGTTGAATTGCCCCCACTGTCGACGGTTTCCAGAGGAACCGCAAAAGCTATTGTTGTCAAGATTGACAGTGCCAATGACCATACTGGTATTGCTTGGATTTTCTAAACCAATAGTAAGTTGTTTTTTGCCTACCAGCTTGATATCACCACCAGCATCAACACAAAAGTTTTTTAGTCCACTTTCTAAAAGCTGATCGCAAATTAAATCCACCAAGTAGCCCTTGCCTGCGGCTCCAAAATCTAATTGGGTTGGAATAGTGGCCCTTATCTGTTTTTCATCATATAAAATGTTTTTCCAGTTGTCTGGTAATGATAGATTGGCTTGGGGTTTTAAAGAATAATTTTTGTCATACCCTGCTGATATTAAAGTTTTGCCAATGGTGGGTGTAATTAGACCGTCTGTTATTTCATGTAACTGGTTGTAAAAATCGAGAAGTTTTTTGGCTTGCTTGGGAATTTGATACGTTCCACCTTTTTTTGCCATTTTACTAACAAAAGAGGTGTCTCTGAAACGAGAGAAGTTGCTCTCGAAATTTTCGACAAAGCCAGTTATTTGTTCTGTGAGCTGTTTTTGTTCTGTGAGATTCTCGTCGTAAATATCTATCTGCCACATAGTGCCTGTGGCAGAAAAGGTGATCTTCATTAACCGTTTTGGTTAATAATCTTTTGAATAGCGTCGTTAAAACCTTTAGGGGTTAGAGAGGATCCAGAAACTTTGTCTAGTTTAACCTCAGTAATTTTTTTACCAATAACTTGAGCTTTAAAGCCTTCTTTAAACATACCTTGGAATTTGATTGTGCCTGGGTTGGTGGCTTTTTGGTTGAATTCTATGGTTTCTATAACCCCGTTTTTGAGAGTGAGTTTGATAGGGACTACTTCCGGACCTGCAGGGGAGGTGTATTCTCCCGTTGCTTCGTAAGTTCCATCTTTAATTTCTAAATTGGTTATTGATGTTGTTGGGCTTGCGGTTGGTGTTAGTACGGATGGTTGATTTGGTGTTGGAGTATTAGTTGGAGGTGTTGATTTAGATGAATTGAGGACAAAAGCAAGAACAGCAATGACAACAAAGATAGCGGCGCCTAAAAAAGTGTTATTGTTTTTACTTGGGGTTTGGTTTGTGTCTTCCATATTTGTTTGTTTTATTGTATTGAAACTATACAGTTTTTGTCTAATAAATTTCAAGTTTTATTTATTTGTGACTCGGGGGTGATTCGAACACCCGACCTACTGCTTAGAAGGCAGTTGCTCTATCCAGCTGAGCTACCGAGTCAGTATTATAATTTAAAAGATGGATGTGCCGGGGGCGGGACTCGCCTCTCGATAAATTTCTGCTGAAATTTTCTCAAGGCCTGCCTCGGCGCCGGTCGCGCCTGTGGCTTTCGATTTCCCTTTGTGCCGGGGGCGGGACTCGAACCCGCACGATATTGCTATCGAGAGATTTTAAGTCTCTTGCGGCTACCATTTCGCCACCCCGGCTTTACTGCTATTTTACCTTGTATATATCATTACTGGTAGCCTTTTGCCTGAAGTCTAAATAGTTGGGCATATATTCCGTTGTTTTCTAGTAGTTGTTGGTGGCTGCCAGATTCTTCTATTGAGCCTTTTTTGAGAACAAATATTTTGTCAGCATTTCTTACTGTAGAAAAACGGTGAGAGATTATGATTACGGTTTTGTTTTTTGATAAGGTGTCAACCTTTTTAAATATTTCGTACTCTGCTTTTGCGTCTATTGAGGCAGTTGGTTCATCTAGTATTAATATTGGGGCATTTCTAAGGTAAGCTCTACCCAGGGCCACTTTTTGCCATTGACCATTGGATAATTCAACTCCACCTTCAAAGGTTTTGCCTAGCATTTGCTGATATTTATTTGGTAAGACATTGGCTACACCATCTGCACCAGATTTTTTAGAAGCGTCGATAATTTTTTGTTTTGACTTTGGGACATAGACTTTACCAAAGTAAATATTATCTTCTAGTGTGTGTTGGTACTTTATATAATCTTGAAATAAAATTCCAAGTGTTTTATGCCAAGTATTGATTTCAATGTGCTTAATATTTTTGTTGTTTATTAAAATTTCTCCGCTGGTTACATCATAAAAACGTGCAAGAAGCTTAATAATTGTGCTTTTACCTGCTCCGTTTTCACCTACTAAGGCAATTTTTTCGCCAGGATTTATAATTAAGTTAAAATTTTTTAAAGTGTAATTTTTTGCTTGTGGATATTTAAAAAAGACATTTTTAAATTCTATCTTTGGGGTCTCATTTGTTATTAATTTTTTGGGATTTGGAGAGTGTAATAAAATTTTTGGCGTGTCAAGAATCTCAAACATATCTTTTACATAGAGACTGTTATCGTAGAGGTTGGTAATATTGCGGAAAAGACCATTGACCCCACTTTGGAATCTACTTGTAACAGCGGTGTAGTAGCTAGCATCACCTATAGTAATCTTCTTAGCAATAGCACTCAGTATTACGTATAATTCTATGCAAATATAGACAATATTGTTTATAAAACCATGGGCAATGTTTACTTTAAACTGCCTAATCGATTGATTGGTATTTTCTGTGTCAAATTTGGTGTAGATGTCTTTTAATTCCTGCAAAAACCTGTTTGCTAACCTAAAAATTTTTATCTCTTTTATACTTTCGCCTGAATATCCGCCTTCAATGAGACCAGATAAATACCAGTACTTTTTGCGGTGCGGTGAAAGATCGGACCAAATACCCCAGGCAACTTCCGATGTTTTTGTTTGGATTATTAAACCTAAGGTAGCAGCAATTATAATAGGTATAAGTAGGATCCAGTTTAAGTAAGCAATGGCCACAATGGCAATGGCAACTTGAGTAACCCCCTCGAAAGTGTAGAAAGCGGAGTTAATTAAGTTTTGAGGTTTCCAGGCATATGAGTTTCTTACCTTTTCTAGCTTATTTTTGAAGTCGCTGTTTTCAAAGTATTCAAGATCCAAATTGGTAATAAAACCTAAGTATTTTTGATACAAGTGTAACGGGAACTTTGTCCACAAAAGGTTGTTGAAGTGTTTTTGTAAAGAGTAAAACAAATCTTGGATAATAAAAGTTCCAACGCGAGCAATAAGCAGCCAGTACAAAGATGAGATTTTTGTTGGTAGGCCGTTTATGGAATTGATAACTAAGTCAATTATCAGTTTGTATATATAGGCATTAAGAAACTCGACTGTTGATGGAAGTGTAATAAAGAAAAGGTTGCCTAAAAAAATAGGCTTATCGAACCCCCAAAATATTTTTAGAATTCTATAAGTGGTATTTAAAGTACTTTTTATTTTTTCTGAAGTTTTGGCCACAAAAATATTATAAATCAATTAGTAGCTGTTTTTGATTTCGTCACGGTGGCGTCGGCGGTCAACTTGAGTGAGATATTTTTTTCGAAGACGTAAACTTTTTGGAGTTACTTCGAGTAGCTCATCGCTTTCCAAAAAGTCTAAGCATTGTTCTAGCGAGTATTTTAGAGCTGGTACGAGCTGTATTACGCCGTCAGAAGACTTGGAGCGCATATTAGTAAGCTTTTTACCTTTAGCGGCGTTGATCTCAATATCCTCTTCCTTGGCGTTTAGGCCGATTATTTGGCCTTCGTAAATAGTTTCTCCTGGTTCAACAAAAGTGATACCTCTTTCCTGAGCGGCTTGTAGACCATAAGCTAGGGCTTCGCCAGAATCAGTTGCAATAAGTACTCCCCTTCTCATTTTGGGTAGTGGTTGGCCTGCTGGCTCGAAGCCAACAAACTGACTGTTAAAAACTACAGTGCCCTTGGTGGCTGTTAGGAGTAGTGATCTTAAACCTAGAATGGCTCTAGTAGGCATTTTGTAGACAAACTCAACCTCTTTGTCATTGATTGGATCCATATGATTTAAAACGCCGAAGCGTTTGCCAATTTCTTGGGTTATAGTTCCGATGTATTCGGAGGGGGTAACAATATGGACCTCTTCGAATGGTTCGTGTTTGAGACCATCAATAGTTTTAAAAATAACTTCTGGCTTACCAACTTCAACTTCGTAGCCTTCGCGACGGAGAGTTTCGAGTAAAACAGACAGATGAAGTTCTCCTTTACCAGAAATTTTGTATTTACCACTTTCCAGTTTTTCAAGTTTTAAAGAAAGGTTGGTTTCGAGTTCTCTGGCCAGTCGCTCTTCTATTTGGCGGGCAGTAGTAAACTCCCCTTCCCTACCGGACAAAGGGGAAGTATTTGGCCCAACGGTAATGTGAAGAGTTGGTTCGGTAATTTTTGCGGAAGGTAGTGATTCTAAGTCATCTGGAGTTGACAGGGTTTGACCAATTTTAATATCAGTAATACCGGTTAAGGAAACGATATCGCCGGCAAAAGCTTGCTGAACTTCTTCGCGCCCTAAGCCTTTGGAGATAAAGACTTTGTCAACTTGAGCGTTTTTTGGTTTATCACCCAGTATTAAGACATTTTGTTTTGGTTTTATAGATCCCTGATGGATGCGTCCAACAACAATTTTACCCAAATGAGAGTTGTAATCTAGCGAGGAGATAAGCATTTTAAAGCTCAAACTTTGGTTGTTTTTTGGATTAGGAATATAAGAGAGGATTTTTTCCAAAAGGGGCTCGACATTGCCACTTGTCTCGAAATCGGTTGGAGGTGTGGCAAAAACTTTTCCGGTTTTGCCAACGGCATATAGTACTGGGTATTCAAGCTGATAGTCTTGGGTGGCAAGTTCTAAAAATAGATTAGCAATTTTGGATTCTGTCTGAGAAATATTGGCGTTTTGCTTGTCGATTTTGTTAATAACAACAATAACTTTTAGATCCAGTTCAAAAGCTTTTTTGAGAACAAATCTGGTTTGGGGCATGGGCCCTTCTTGGGCGTCGACAATAAGTAGAGCTCCGTCAGCCATATCTAGAGTGCGCTCGACTTCACCAGAAAAGTCGGCGTGGCCTGGAGTGTCAATTATATTTATCTTGGTGCCTTTGTAGGTGATAGAGATATTTTTGGCTAAAATGGTAATGCCTCGTTCACGCTCGAGTTCGTTACTATCTAAGAGAGCTGCTTGGTTCATCTCACTTTCGTTATCACGAAAAATATGAGATTGTTTAATAAAAGCGTCTATGAGTGTGGTTTTGCCGTGGTCAACGTGCGCGATGACCGCGATATTTCTAACGTTTTGCATAAAGAATTTAGCTTCCCAAGGGGAAAAATAACTTAGTTATTATACGCTCTGGGGCTTGTTTTGGCTATCGGCCGAATTTGCCGGAGAGTTTTACGAGATGAGCATTGTAGACGATTTGGCGGACTTCGCCGTCTTCGCTTTCAATTTGGTCGGTATCGGCAATTTTTTGATACTGCTGAAGGTAGTTACTAAGCGCGTTTTTGAGCTCTTTTAGCTCCTGGCGCATGTCCTTTATTTTTTGGTTTAGCGAGGCATTGCTCGGAGACTTTAGGACGTTTTGTTTGGCCTCGGCTTTCTTTTTGTTTACCTCTTTACCTTCGTCAGCTGCTTTTTTGTAGTCTGGGTCATTGTTTAAAATGTCGTTAAACATTTCAACCTGTTTGCTCATTTCCAGTTTTACGGTGTCAATATGAGAGATGTGAGTTTTGATGAGATTTTCAATGGCAAAGAGACTGGTAACTGCTTCGTTTGTTTCTGTTGGTAAGTTGTCAGTTTTGTTTGTGTCGGCCATAAGGAGTTATTCTAGTTTGTTTCGCAATAATTCTCAATAATTGATTGGACATCTTGACTGCTAAATATTGAAAAGTCTTCTACATATCGCACTTCTTGTCCAGTACTTAATTTTATTTTTGGAAACATAATTTCTCTGTTTTTATTTGCTTTTTCGCCTGACGGTTTTATCACTACATATTCGAGTTTATCTGAGAAGGTGACTTCATCTTTTAACCCGTTTTGTGTTACCGAATTTTTTATTTTTGTCAACAAGTTGTTTCGCTCTTGTTTTTTTGCTGAACTAAGTTCTTTTCCTGGCAGAATGTCGTGAACCCTATCCTTCTGCGTTGTTATGATTTTGTTTAGTAAATTAACTACAGATTCTATATTTTTAATTGTCTTTTCTGGTTGATTTTTATTTATACCTGATTCTTGTGAAAACTCAGAAGATTTTATTTCTAATATTTTGTTTATGATGTACTTTCCTTCATGAAATATTACACTGACATTGTCTGGGATAGAAGGGTCTTTGTCTATGCCAAGTAGTATTGCGGAGTTTTCATATATATATTGAATTAGTTCTCTAATATTCTCTTGCGCTTTAGTTTCTTTTTGGTTTTTTTGCTTGTTTATTTGTTCTTGAACAGATATTATTTCTAGTGTTAGTCCGCGGGCAAGTGCTGATTTATTTGTAATATGGTGCTTTTTCCCAAGTTGATCGAGCTTAATTCTTAATTTAGATCTGACTTGGTCATAAACACCTATCTTTTGTTCCTGGAGATCTTTTTCCCCTAGAAATTTCACTTCAGCAGTCCTCTCTTCGCTATCCATAATATCAGGCTAGCACGGATTGTGGTGGGTGTGCAAGGTTTGGTTGCCGAACACCTGCTCGCAATGCTTACACATAGCGTTGCAGGCGGGGGGATTCCCCTCAGTTTCCTTCGGGCCGGCCTCACCAGGTTGCTTACAAACTGGTTCCGGCTTTCGAATCCCTGTCATAAAATAACAAAATACCGCCCCGCAAGGGGACGATATATTTGTTGTCTGTTATAACGAAATTCGAACTTATTTTCGGGACCATTACTAATCTATTGGCTCACCGCTCAACACTT
>CAZQDQ010000034.1:0-9903 GCA_964592455.1 uncultured Pseudomonadales bacterium | reverse complement strand
AATACCAAATTGTACCCGCAGTCAACCAAATCGAGTTTAGCCCTTTTTATTACCAAAAAGATCTGTTGGAATATTGTAGAGAAAATAACATTTTGGTTGAAGCCTACAGCCCACTAACCAGAGGCTTTAGGCTAAACGACCCAAAACTTCAAGTTATCGCTACCAAGCACCAAAAAACCGTTCCGCAGATTCTCATTGCTTGGGTCTTAAAACACGGACTGGTTGCTCTACCAAAAACTACCTCAGTTCAGCACTTACAAGAAAACTGGGATGCTCAGCAAATTAACCTGTCCGACGAGGATTTTGCTTACCTAAATAGCCTCAACGAGAACTACTCTGCCCTCTCCACTTTTTGGAGCCACAAGAAATAAAAATGCCGGCTATTAAGCCAGCTCTTTTTGTGTATAGACCTTCAGACTACCTTTCATGTCGTCGATCAAGACCAACTTCTTACCTTTTGTCGTATTCTTTAAAACCTGACTCAAAAGAGTAACGCTCATCTCTGCCGGATCCCACTCAGTTACAAAGGCAAAAAATGGTAACCAGTAAGAGTTTGTTTGGTGAGTACAAGACAGGAGCACTCTAGTATTAAAATGTATCCCTAGGTTGACTATGTAAATCATCTCTCTTTCATTCCGCATATCCATAACTGGGAGATCGCAAACTTCTAATTTCGCAAGCAGCTTGGTGTAGAAATGTTTAGAAATGAAGTAGACCAATTCAAGACCAATAAGAATTGATTTTTCGAATAAACGATTATTATTTCAATGGACACAACAAACCTCCTTAAAGCTTTTAGCAAATTATATCTCAAAACAACTACATCAATAAATGTAGTGAAAAAAAACACATTCTCTCGTAAGATGATTTGATGTCCAAATTTGTCCATCTTCATGTCCACACAGAGTTCTCTCTTTTAGATGGGCTGAGCAAAATTAGCAAATTAGTTGCCAAAACCAAAGAGTATGACCAGTCCCATCTGGCTATTACAGATCATGGTTCGATGTACGGAGCAGTTGAGTTTTACAAAAAAACCACTAAGGAGGGAATTAAACCCATTATTGGTTGTGAAATGTATCTAGCTAAAGACAGCCGTTTCGACAAAAACAAATCAGACGCCAATCACTTGCTTCTTTTGGCACAAAACTTCGAAGGATATCAAAATTTAATGAAGTTAGTAACTATCGGCCAAACCGAAGGTTTTTACTATAAACCTAGAGTTGACAAAGAAATGCTCGCAAAATATGCCAAAGGTCTTATTTGCACCACTGCTTGCCCGGCTGGAAGAGTCCAAAAACTTATACAAGAAGATAACTTGGAGTCAGCTAAAAAAGAAATTCAAGAATACGAGCAGATTTTTGGATCCGACAATCTTTTTATTGAGCTCCAGCGTCACCACTACAACAAATACGCTCAGAGTCCAAATGTTTCCAAAGACATAAAAACAAAACTCTTGGATTTTTATGAAAATGAACAAAAGGCTGAAAAAATTTTAATTAATCTCTCACGGGAACTTGGTTTACCTTTAGTTGCCACAAACGACGCCCACTACGTCAATGCCGATGATGCAGCCGCACAAGACGCTCTTGTTTGTGTCCAAACAGGCAAAACCATCGAAGACACGCAACGCCTACGTTATATCGACACACCTGATTTTTATCTGAAATCACCTGAAGAGATGGCAGAAGACTTTAAAGATCTTCCCGACGCAATCGAAAATACTCAAAAACTGGCCAATAAATGCGAAATTGAAATTAAAATTGGGGAGTGGTATTTCCCCAAACTAGATTTGCCAGATGGGAAAACTGCCGGACAAGTACTAAAGGAAAAAGCATACGCAGGATGTAAAGATATTTTTGGTTCAGTCAATGAAGAACAGCAAACTAGACTAGATTACGAACTAGAAATTATTGACAAAAAAGGTTATTCCCCCTATTTCTTACTTGAGTCCGGAATAGTTAATTTTGCAGAAAGCGAAGGAATTTATACCAACACTAGAGGCTCCGCTGCAGGCTCTTTTGTTTCTTATTGCGTTGGTATAACAACAGTAGACCCCCTTTATTTTCGCCTCCCATTTGAGCGTTTCTTAAATCCCTTTCGCCCTTCACCTCCCGATATCGACTTAGACGTATCCGATGTTCACCGTGACGAACTAATAAAATATTTAGCTGACACTTATGGCAAAGAAAAAGTTGGCCAAGTGTGCACTTTTGGAACTTTAAAAGCCAGAGCCGCGGTCCGTGATATCGGTAGGGTAATGGGCATGCCTTACTCGCAAGTAGACAAAATCAGCAAAACTATACCAGAGGGCAGTCAGGGCTTTCCCATGACTCTAAAAAAAGCACTGGAAACTACCCCCGAGCTTCAAGCTATGAGAGACAGAGATCCTCAGATTAAAAAGCTTTTAGAGATGTCACAAAAGGTTGAGGGTAATGCTCGCCACTTATCTGTACACGCTGCGGCAGTTATTGTCGGCCCAGACGACCTTGTTAAATATACTCCATTGCAACTTGAGTCAGGCGGCGGCAACAGAATCATTACACAATACGAAATGCACGCCTGTGAAGACGTAGGACTAATTAAACTGGATATTCTTGGGATTGCTAACTTAACTATTCTAGCCAACGCCGTTAAACTAGTCGAAAAACTACATGGCCGAAAAATAAACATTAAAAAAGTCCCACTAGATGACGAGGAAACATACCAAATGCTTTCCCGAGGTGAAACTTTTGGTGTTTTTCAACTAGCAAGCGGTGGCATGACCAAGTATCTTGTAGATCTTCACCCAGAAAGAATCGAAGACATTATGGCTATGGTGGCATTATATCGCCCTGGTCCAATGGGTAGCATCCCAGAGTATATTGCCAGAAAAAAAGATAATAGCAAAATTAAATATTTCGTTCCAGGCCTGGAAAAGATTTTGGATATGAGTTATGGAATTATTACTTATCAGGATGATGTTTTGTTCATGGCTATTCAGTTGGCGGGGTACAACTGGGAGGAGGCTGATAAATTTAGGAAAGCCATTGGTAAAAAAATAGTTGCCGAAATGGCAGCACAGCACGAAAAATTTGTTAATGGTTGCGTTGAGCACTCCAACATTCCTCGCGAAAAAGCCGAAGAACTGTTTAAGCAAATTGAAACTTTTGCTGCTTATGGCTTTAACAAAGCTCATGCAGCTTCATACGGAATCGTTGCCTACTGGACAGCTTATGTTAAGGCTCATTACCCAGTTGAATACATGACCGCTTTACTCTCCGTAGAAAGCTTAGATACTGATAAAGTTGTTGCGGCCATCGCTGAGTGTGAAAAACTTGGCATCAAAGTCTTACCTCCTGATGTAAACGAATCAGATGTCGACTTTACAGTGGTAGATCTCTCAGAAGACCAGTGGCTAGACGAAGGCAGAGCCAAAGATACCGGTAAAGCAATTAGATTTGGACTTTCAGCTATTAAAAATGTGGGAACTGCGGCCATTACAGCCATTATGGAACAAAGAAAAAGCAGCTTATATACTTCATTTAGCAGCTTTTTATCACGAGTCGACCTTCAAAAAGTAAACAAAAAAGTGGTTGAATCTCTTATAAAAGCAGGTGCGCTGGACAGGTTTGGAAACAGAGCTCAGCTGATGGCAGCTTTGCCCATTATAAGAGAAAATACGGTTAAATCACAAAAAAACAAAAGCAACGGACAGGAAAGTCTTTTCGAAACAG
Organism: uncultured Pseudomonadales bacterium; assembly: GCA_964592455.1. Lineage (GTDB taxonomy): Bacteria > Patescibacteriota > Microgenomatia > UBA1400 > MFAQ01 > MFAQ01. The sequence goes on along the minus strand of CAZQDQ010000034.1, from coordinate 6,190 downwards.
AAGAAAAACTAAGTAGCGTCGACATTCACCCAAACATTCCAGAATTTCCTTTAGACGAAAAACTTAAACTTGAAAAAGAAATGTTAGGCTTTTATCTTTCTGATCATCCAGTTAAGAAGGTTATGAGAATTGTTGGAGATTTAGTCAGTCATAAGATTAGACAACTAGATCCCACCTTACACCTCAACCAACAAGTTACGTTAGCTGGCCTCGTGAGTCGAGTAAAAACAGTACTAACTAAAAAAAATAACTCTAAAATGGCTTTTGTTATCCTTGAAGACGATACAGGGTCAATAGACTGTACAGTCTTCCCCAAAATTTTTTCAGAAAACCCAGAGGCATGGGCTGAAGATAGAGCTGTTATAGTCAAAGGAAAAACAGACTATAGAGAAGAAAAGCTTCAAATAGTAGTCGATTCTGTAACTCTAGTAGATACAAAAAAAACCCCAAAAGACATGGTTCACGAAATATTTATTAAATCTGGCACACCTAAGACCGTCATGGAATCAGTTTCAAAAATCCTAAAAAGTAACCCCGGAGAGCACGAAATTATCATATCTATTGAAACTGGCAACAATCTTAAAAAGATAACATTACCCTATAAGGTTAATTTCAGCAGCCAAGTTGCCAAACTGGTGGATAAAACGCTTAGAGGCTGGTAAAATTGACTGCGTTATCCAAGACAAACTGGAAAAGATCAATAAACACCAACAAATATGGCAAACCAAATCAAATGGCAGGATAAAATTGAATTTAGTGTCGGCGATACCTTGAAGGTATCTCTAACCGTAAAAGAAGGTGAAAAGACAAGATTACAAACCTTTCAAGGTATAGTAATTGCGATTCGTGGTAAAGGAGACGGTAAAAATTTTATTATTCGTAAAGTTGGAGCTGGTGGAGTTGGTGTCGAGCGAATTCTGCCATTAGCCTCACCCAGTATAAATGGTATCGAAATTGTAAAACGGGGCAAAGTTAGACGTGCCAAACTCTACTATCTTCGAGACCTTGTTGGTAAAAAAGCAACCAAAATTAAGGACGTTTTTGTAAAAAAAGGTCTCTCGGCCGTTATTGCCGCACCTGTTGAAGAAAGTCTCACAACTGAAACCAAAGAGGAAAAGATAAAGCCAGAAGCTCAAAAAGTAAAGAATGCTCCCAAATCAGAAACCCCAAAAGTCAAAAAAATCAAAAAGGGACCTAAGAAAATCGTCCGTAAAGAGAAAGTATTCGTTCGCTAAGGGATACTTACCCTTTCCTATTTTCTTTCTTAATTAATCTCCAGTGATAAAGGTAAACGGGTGTGCCTACAGCAAGCATCGAAAAAGAATAAACAAAATCTCTTTGCCTCTGCCTTTTTGACTCTCTCTTTTGTCTCTCCATTATCTCTTCTTTAGACTCAATATATTTTCCGCTAGGGTCGGTCACAGGAAAGGATTCGTATGTGTCTATGTCCGAAAACACAAAAGTTTTAAGTCCTAAGTTAACCATCTGAATACTTCCAAAGATAACAATTAGCAAACCCACAAAGGAAAAAAGGTATAAATACAACAGTCTTAAGTTCATAACTAGTCAGTAATTATTAACTTTTTTGTTTTAAACTTGTAAAAAGCAGCCGGTCTGTGAGCCCTTCCATCACTTTTTTTACCGGTGGGAACAACAATTCCTGTCGAAAGTATTTTTTTTCTAAAATTTCTTTTATCTACAGAGTGTCCTAAAATTATTTCGTGTTTCTTTTGTAGGTCTGTCAATGTAAATTCGTCAGGTAGCAAACCCATAACAATGTTACTATAACCTATCTTCGCTCTTAAACGTTCAATTCCGTAATCAACAATCTTCTTGTGTTCAAACGCTAATGCATGCAATTTTTTAGTAGAGGGCAACCTAGCTTCAACAGCGTCTCCTCACGATCAGACATCCCAAGTAGACGAATCTGCCAATGCCAAGTAGGTTACTGTAATTACCCGAAACCTTGGATCCCTTCGTGGGTCTCCAAAGGTAAAAAGCTGCTCTAAGTAGACGTTGTCCACATTTCCCTCCTCCTTTAATTCTCTAAGCGCTGCATCCTCTAGGGATTCGTTCATATGTACAAAACCTCCAGGTAAAGCCCAACTACCTTTAAAGGGGGCTAGGTTTCGCTTAATAAGTAACAGTTTAAGGTCGTCACCAACGACCGTAAAAAGCAAAATATCTACAGTTACAGAAGGTTTTGGGAAGTCATTCTTTAATGTTGGCATAACTTATTCTAACTTACTTTAACACTAACTGTCTCTCTTGTATAATAGTTATATCCCAGAACATTACAAAGGAGAGAGAATGAATAGATTGCCTGACAATGACTTTTACATAACGGCCATTGCCGCCAAACTCGTCGACCAGAATGGTCTAGAGATTCGAGACCTTAACTTTTTTGCCAGTCTAATAAAATTTGACGAAATCAGATTAGAATATCTGCCAACAGACTCTCTTTCCAAAGGTAGTCTAAAAGATCAACGCAAGGCCCGATTTGAATTAGCAGAAAAACTATGGGGCAAAAATCGTCAATTTTGGCTAGAGCAAGAATCTGCTTGGTTGCAAGCCATGCGTGAAAGAACTGGTTCATCGCAAGAGGATGGTAAGGAAGATTATCAGGATGTTGTCTCTGTTTTAATTTTAACTACCATATACACCCTAACCTACATTTACTATCAATTTCTTCAAAACAAAATCTCTCAGGAAGTGCTGCTCTTTTGCCTCAAAGCTGCCAACGACGATCTCCTGACCCCTCTTCTAAAAGGTTTAGCAAGATCAACTAAGGTGGGAGAAATAAATCTTTATAATGAAGTAAGAGACCTGGGTCTAAGAGTCGGTGGTAGCGGTAAATATCTACCGGACCCAGAAGTAAATTTGCCAAAGCTCCTCTCATTTTTCCTTCCCGAGCATATTAATCAAGATATTTACAAATAACCAGTCCGCCCTCCTCAAAGAGGGCGTTTTTTTGACTCTTCCTTGTACAGCTTACTTGATAAAATGAATACTACAATATAGAATTCATTGATCAATCAATAAAAAATATGTCGACAATCAACGTCCCTTCACTCCACAACAAAATATTAACCAAAGCCTTAGACAACATCAACAACAACGAAGAAATTGCTGTCATGTGGGAAATGACCAATACCAACGCTCTAAATCGTATGGGCTACTCTGATCACGGTCCAGTTCATTTTCAAATCGTTGCCAACATCGCCCTGAAGATGGTTAGAATTCTTACAGCTAACAAAGTCAAAATGGGTATCGCTAAAGACTATGGCTTGACCAATGACCACGCTGAGTTAGTGGTTGTCCTTACCAGTCTTTTTCATGACTTAGGTATGACTATAAACCGAGAAGGTCACGAAGAGTATAGTCTGTTTATCGCTTTTAGAATAATTGACGAAGTTTTGAATTTTCTTCCTTTACGCGAAAGAGTAATTGTCCGCGGAGAAACTCTTCATTCCATCATCAATCACCGTGACGACGGTAAGCCAAAAACAGTCGAAGCTGCCATAGTAAGGATTGCAGATGCCCTAGATATGTCCTCAGGCAGATCTCGCATTCCTTTTGAAAAGGGCGAAGTTAATATCCACTCTTTGTCGGCCTACGCCATCGATTCAGTAGAAATTACAGAAGGTAACGACAAAGAATTAATCGACATCAACATTTACATGAACAACTCTGCAGGCCTATTCCAAGTTGACGAACTATTAAGAGAAAAAATCAAGGACTCTGGTATTGAGGATCTTATCGAGGTTCACGCTTATGTAGTAGGAGATACAGAGAAAAAACTAATTAGCGAGTTTGTAGTTAAAAAGTAGTAGAAAAATCTTTTTTTATAATTCAAACCTGTCCAAGACAGCTGTTTTTACTGACTCCGTTATTTCTTTTTCTTCAGGAAAGTTTAGTTTTATAAACAATAAAATTTCACCGACCAGCTTAGAAGGCCTAATATTAAACCTAGCCATCACCTCGTCACCATTAATTTCTTGTGTTTTAGTGACTTTGTTTATTAGCTCAATACTCTCATTAACTTGATCCATATATTCAGGGAAATTCAACTTTAAATATATTTCATGATCCATGGATGACCTCGACTTTGGCCGTCTTTCTAGAACAGAATACATATAGTTCTGAACCCCACGCTTTTCAATAGCTACTCTCCTCTTGTTCTTCAGCCTTTTCCTATCAAAAAATTTGCTGTCAAAAAAAGGAGAAGTCGAAACAAAGTCAATAATGTCGTCGACATTGCTTGCGTCTATCCATTTGTTCGGATCAAGCCCCAACATCTCCATACCTAGCAACAGGTCTTGTGTGACAAGAATATCGTGATACTGACCCTGTTTGTCAAAATATCTTTTGTAAAATCCATCCTGTGCAAACTTATAGCCATAAGCCATAGCCAAAGTGCCGATCACTGAAGAAGAATGGCCCTTAGAGGAGTGAATTATCTTTGCTGTAAACTCCATTTCGTCATTTGTTCTAGCAAAATCTACCTGAGCAACTTTTCCACTCTTAAGCCTTAGTAAAATTGAGTCCATCTTGTCATTTTTTAAATGCTTGTAATCTACAAGCTTTTCTCCGAAAACATCCTTAAAGTAATCTTCCCCAGACTGATCCTGGGGTCTATCCCAAATAACCACCAAGTCTATGTCTCCAAAACTACTTTTGTCATCCAAGGGGATTATCGACATAATATCCAAAAATTTGCCCTCAGCAATATTAGATATTTCTTCAACGGCGGCAAAGTATTCATCTCTATCTACTCTTTCGGCTACTTCTCCAAACCGTTTCAGCATTTCTCTATAAATATCTTTTGTCTCTATTTCATTTACAGACATATCTTATATTATACACTATCAAACCTATAGTTTATATCGCCTTGGCTTTTGAACCAAAAAATTCCCCCTCAGAAAAGGGGGCTAGAAAGCGAGCACTTCATCTACGTTGTAGTAGCAAACCTCAATCTCGTGAGTCAACAGGGACGGTTTGTATTGCACAGATACTGTCTTTTCTTTATCGTCCTTATTAGGAACTGTAACATGTACGCCTATCCACGCAGGGTTACTGGCAAACACGCTGACGACAATATTCTTATTACCTTCCCCAGCCAAGTCAGCAATTAATCTCTTAATTTGGCTCTGCAGCGGCTCAACTTCCGAAAACGTGTACTTCTTATATTTTAAAAGGTCTTCCAGGTCTTGGGGATACACAGCAACCTCCACTAAGCTAAGAATGTGCCAATTATAAACCACAGCAGGCTAAGACTGTTTATAAAAAACATGTGAAAGGTAGGTATCCATCCTAACCACTTCACCATTATTAAGCTTAGAAATAAAAGTGTTTCTGCAAATACCTAGCATTGACGGCGTCCCATTTATAACTACACCTTTACCATATGGATAGCCCCAGTAATGGGTGTTAACAGGCCTACTGAACTTGTCAAATGGATGAACAGCAAAACCATGTCTTCTTACTTCTTTTCGTAGTTTGCTGTGCCAAAAGACATCATTATTTTCGCCAACCATAAGTATACCTCCAGGTGAAAGTATCCGATATGATTCAGACAGAAAAGTACTATCCATAGCAAGCGCTGAGTAATGAGTCACTAATACCTTAACACTGCCCGAGGAAAGAGGAGCCCACATTGCGTTGGCATAAATACCATTTAATTTTCTAAACCTGTCTGTAATATGCTTATATGCCTGCGGCCTATTCTTATGACTTCCTTTGAGCATTTCAAAATAGTCAGCCTCGCGTAAAGATCCGTAAATAATTTTTCGTCCAAAACACAAGCGCGGAAGTGGATCAGCTCCAGAGCCAGCATAGTATACAACCGCGTTACTGGGAATAGATTCTGCAACTTTTAAATATAATTTTTGCCTGTGTAATGTCAAGCTCTCGCGAGATTTATAGGTAGAAGCTTCACTGGCTGGAAAGCCACGAATCCCCAAAGAGTACAATTTGTTTTGTAATGTTCTGCTTTTCATCAAGCAATCCTTAAATTAAGTGATTTTTTAAACTGAACTATTATACCAAACAAAACCTATATTATGCATTTCATACCTGGATTTGTCTTAAGCCATTATTAGCTAGGCAGCAATAAACATTCCTGGCAAAACCTCCTTGAGGTGAGGTGTTATAACGAAATTCGAACTTATTTTCGAGACCGTTGTTAATT
>CAZQDQ010000033.1:0-10184 GCA_964592455.1 uncultured Pseudomonadales bacterium | reverse complement strand
GATCTGATATATCATCAATTTCCTTATGAATTGTCTCATTCAAGCTTGGCTTTAAAAACTCAGATTTTATGAACTCTGACAATCTCTCTGCAATTGGGTTCTTATGTCTCTCAGTCTCATCTTGTAGTTTTATTCTTTCATTCTGCAGGACTCTTTCAGAAGAGGATTCAGATCCACCAGTTATTCTTTTGTAAACATATTCCGAAGGTCCAACCATAAAACCAGTCTACTTTATAGTAATAGTAGTTTCAATACGCCAATCTTCGAAAACTACACCTGGGACTAAAAATCATAATATGAACTTTTGAGTTCTTTACTTTGTCTCTATCCATTCGTCAGCCACCGCCGATACATATGCTGCGAATCCTTGGTCGCCAAGAAAAATATAAATCGGCATGGCATACTTCTGGTTTACATTCGAGTCATAATAACCCAAAAATATTTTTCTTATTTTCACTTCACCGGTTTGTGGTCCAGTAGGCGACACGTACCCACCGCCACTCAAAAGCTCTTCCCAAGCCTGCTGCCCGGTCTTAATTGGGTAAGTTCCGCTTTGAGTATAGTTAATAAAGGTATAAGAGTACTCCATACCAATCACTTTTTCATTTGGCTGTTTAGATCCAGAAACAATAACTCGGATTAACCCCTTACTTGGGTCCGTCCTGTAAAAAGGGTAACTTGCTTTAATTTCTTTTGTCTTAGATCCAGCATCTATTTCGTCTATATTTTTTCTAAAATAATCAAGCTGGACAAAATCAGCGTCCGACAGTGACAAAGCCGGTATCAGTTTTCCTGCATCATTTTTCAAATAAGTCAGTTTTTCAAAGCCAATTGTATCATCTTCTAGTAGCCCAGTTTTTCTTAAATAGTTACTCGTCTCAATAATTACCTGTTTGTCAGAAGTAAAATTGGCCATCGAGGCAATCGCCGGGTTATTTTGCCATTGCTTTGTCAGACTAAAGTGGCCAGAAACAATATTCATATCCAGCTTCGAAGAAAGCTGATCCTGGTTAGACCATACATATCTGGTTTCTGTTGGCTGTTCTGGTTTAAATAAAAACCCCAGCGCTGTAGCTACCTCAATAGCTTTATCGGGGTCAGCAAAGCCACTCCTTCTAGTTGGAGCATAATAGACTCTCATTCGGTCCGGAAAAATGGGAATTGTCCCGGTAGGAAGCTCCAAAGTCATTTGAGGTCGTGTTTCGTTTTTGGGAAAATTAACGCCTTGTAGTGGACCAAAGTCTACCGACGCTGGCGGGAGTGGTGGTGGATTCAAGGAAATGTAGTAGTTTACCAGTGCCACACCTATATACCACAAAAAAGTCACGGCTACAAAACCTATCCCTCCATACTTAATAGCTTTACGCGAAAAGGCCGAAGCCTCTGTTAGTGTTGCCATGATTTTCTATACATCAAGTATACTATCACTATGTCTATTAAGCACATTAGAACCCGTTTTGCACCCTCACCCACTGGTTCTTTACACATTGGTGGTCTTCGGACTGCTGCGTACGCCTTTGCTCTCGCCAAAAAAAACAATGGCCAATTTATTTTACGTCTCGAAGATACTGACAAAAAAAGAGAGGTCGAAGGTTCAGCCGAAAAACTTTACGAGGTCTTAAAAGTATTTAGTTTAAATTGGGACGAAGGACCCATTGTTGGTGGACCATACGGTTCTTACATTCAGTCAGAAAGAGTCACCACTGGTATCTACAAACAGGCAGCTCAAAAACTTTTAGATGCAGGTCATGCTTTTTATTGCTTCTGCAAACCCCAATCCAAAGAAGAAATCAAAGAGGGCCGCAAGAACAAAATCGAATTTCGCGATCCTTGTCGCAAACTAACACCACAAGAAATTCAAAATAATATAGACAATGGCCAAATTCCCGCTATTCGTTTAAAAACTCCAGACAACGAAACTATTTCCTATACCGACTTTGTTTTAGGCAAACAAACTACTTGGAAAACAGATGTCGTTGACGATGCTATGCTGCTAAAATCCGATGGTTTTCCCACCTACCATCTCGCCGTAGTTGTCGACGACACCGCCATGAATATCACCCATGTTCTCCGTGGACACGACTGGCAACCCAGCACCCCCATTCATCTCCTAGTCTACAAATATTTAAATTTGCCAGTACCAGAAATTGGTCATCTTACCGACATTCTAAATCCAGATGGCAAAGGAAAATTGTCAAAAAGAAACAATAACGTTTCCTGCGAGCAGTACTTAAATGATGGTTATTTACCAGAAGCTCTTCTCAATTTTGTTATCCTTTTAGGATGGGCTCCAAAAGATAATCAGGAGATGTTTACTTTAGAAGAATTTGTAAACAAGTTTGACTCAAAAGGCTTTCAAAAGTCTAACCCCAGATTCGACCAGCGCAAGCTAGATTGGCTCAATAGTCAATACTTGCGCAAAAAGCCTGACAATATTTTGTTTTCTTGGTCAAAGAAACTTTTTCCAAAATATGTCTCCGATGAGTTAATAATGTCCATCATACCCCTCTCAAAAGAAAGAATCACCAAGGTCAAGGACGTCGTAGAGCTGTCCAGGTTTATCTACGAAGATATTAACTACGATAAAACTTTGCTCAAAAAAGAACTAACGCAATTCGCCTTAGATGCTCTCACAAAAGCAGACTGGAACAAGGAATCAATAGAATCAAGCCTTTCCCAAGTAGCCTCAGACAACAATCTACACAGAGGTGAGTTCTTTATGAACCTAAGGTTAGCTGTCTCTGGTCAAAAAGTCACCCCGCCTTTAACTGAATGCATGATTCTTATGGGTAAAGAAAAGGTGTTAGACCGACTCCAAAATGCTCTAAAATAAGTTTTGATGCCCATAAATAACTTAAGTCAGGCTATAGAGAATCTAGAGAAACGCTCTCTTTCTCTAAACAACCAAGTCAAAAAACACAAAAAAGCGAAGCCCTTTTTTCGAAAAACTTTTTTGCTAGCTGATTCGCTTCGTCAAAAATCAAATCAGCTTCTGGCTTCAGCTGGGTTGCTTGGTACTATTCTTACTAGTCCAGTAATTTCTCTGGATCAAAAGCCAAATTACTCCCACACCGCATCAAACAACGAGGAAAAAGTTTCTAACCGTCTCAAGCTAAAAAACTTTCTTCAGGAGAGCTTACCTTACAGCCCTCACAAATTTACCGAAGACGAAGCAAAAATAATTGAAGACAAAATAAAAGCAGCCACCGGTATCACTGCAAAGGCTTATTTAGAAGGTCAATCACTAAATCATCAGTTAGGTTATATTGGCTACGAGCAACACTTGGTACGCTACCCCGGAGACAGCTTAAGTCAGCACGACGAACAGCTCCAAGCCGGCATAGCTCCCGGGCGTGGTGCTTTTGGCTATTTTGCCCAAGATGCCAGTCAATTTACCACCCAAGACTACTTAAGAGAAAAGTACTACTGTGTTGTTCAAACCCTCTATTTAGATAACTGGAACCAAGACCATATCTTCTTAAAAGATTGGTACAAATTTCGCAAAATGATTACCATAAACCCTGTAAATGGAAACGCCGTTGTTTGCGACATAGGTGACGCCGGCCCAGCCGAGTGGACTGGTAAACAGTTCGGTGGTTCTCCAGAAGTCATGGAACGCCTCAGTCTTCATGATGGTCCCAGAAAAGGTTTGGTTCTGATGTTTTTTGTCGACGACCCTAATAACGAAATCCCCCTAGGACCTATTAATTATTAACACCTATGGCCATTATTTTTTACGACCACCTTTTTTCCAAACAAGAAGTCCAAAATCTAATCAACGAGGTTCAAGAAGCCGAAAATCTACGCGGTAGATTGCATCAATTAGTCGATGACATTCTTTACCAGGGCATTATTAACCTAATTCTCACTAAGCTAGATAAAAAGAAACACGATTTATTTTTAGAGATGCTACACGAAAGGCCCTACGACACCGAAATTATTCTTTTTTTAAGACAGCATGCTTACCAAAATATTGAGGAAGACATTAAGCAAGAAGCTGAAAAACTACTTGGTGACATCATAAAAGATATGCTACCCTAGTATCTGTATGGAAAACGAAAAATGCCCCAAGTGTGGCTCACCTTTATCAGAAATTCAGGAAACTCCCAACGGCAGAAAGCTCAGACGTTGTTCTACTGGCGGCTGGAATAAAGAAACCAAAAAAGTCGAAGGCTGTGATTTTGTCCAGTGGCTCCCGGTAGAACCTCAAACCCTAGACGAAAAATGCCCCAAGTGTGGCTCACCTTTAATTCTTCAAGTTACTCGCTTTGGTAAAAAAATGAAAAAATGTTCCTCAGGTGGCTGGGATAAGGAATCCAAAAAAGCCACTGGTTGCGACTTTGTGGAGTGGATCAACGGCACTACCGAAAATTTGGACGAAAAATGCCCTAAATGTGGACAAAATCTAGTTCTCTTCACTACGGCTGCAGGCAAAAGAATGAAAAAATGTTCTACCTCTGGTTGGGATAGGGAAGCTAGAAGAGCAACAGGCTGCGATTATATCGAGTGGCTCAAGGCAGATTACAAGGCTGCACCTGCCAACGGTGAAGAGTTCTTACCACCCGAAGACGACATCTTCTAAACTTTTATTTAAAGAACTCAACATTTTGATTTTTTCATTTTTGAGTTTTTAAATTTTTGAAATATTTTATGCCCAAAAAGAAAATCTTAAGTACCATCGAAAAAGCCTCGCATTGGTTAACCGAATCCATCGGCACCAACACCTCTATACTTCTTCATACCGTCTTTTTCGTTGGCATTTTTGGCTTAAGTCTTTTTGGGGTTAGTCTGGAAAAAATTCTCCTAATGCTCACCACAGCAGTCTCACTGGAGGCTATTTATCTTGCCATTTTTATCCAAATGTCTGTCAATCGTGCCAGTCAAACAATTACTCAAGTGGGGGAAGAGATCGAAGATATCCAAGAGGACGTGGAAGATATCCAAGAGGACGTGGAGGACATTCAAGAAGATGTCGAGGACCTGCAGGAAGAGTCCGAATCAGATGAAGAAGTCGTTGCCGCCAAAATTCTAAATAACATCGAAAATCAACTTAATCTCTTAAAAGAATAAATCGCCCAACTCAAGAAAAAAGTTGGCTAATTACTTCTTTTTTGGTGATCTAAAAAGTTCTTTGGTTTTTTCATAGGCAGTTTCAACTGCCCCCTTACCAGACCCAATCGCAGACCCAACTAAACTACCAATAAACAGTCCAATCGAATCTCCTCCAGTTGCAGCTACTGTTGACGCTACAGTTCTGATATGATCCATCCACATATCTCTGTATTTCTCCTGAGTCATAAGATTAATAGCTAGCGCCATCTTCTGTGCTCTTACGGTTTCTTCAGTTATACCAGCACTTTCCACAGCCAATGCTTCAAAAGTAGGTCTCAAAAATTCCACCGACTTTTTAAACTCAGCCGGCAGGTTATTATATCTAAAATTATTTCCAGACAGAACCTCCTTCGTTATCGAAATCAATTCATCGGCTATTTGTTGTGCGTCATTAGCAATTTGCTCTCTGCCAAGTTCTCTATAGGCAACCAACTCTGCTTTTACTTTTTCAAATATTTTAATTGGGTCTCTAGGAATTTCTTCCTCAGGTGTTCCCATTGCTATCATTCTTTTTCTATATTCATCTGCTACATGGGCTGGTAACAAACTTTGAAATGCCTCATCACTGATTATTTTATCTTGTGCAACCTCACTTGCTAGCATCGAAAGTCTAGCAGAAATAAGGTCCTCACCTTGTTGCTTGGAAATTCTAAATGTTACCTTACCTCCATCTGGTTTTGGAAGAATCACTTCGTATCCCTCGACTTTGTTTTTTGGTCCTAATATAGGAGAGATCATTGAGTCTCCTCCGAGTAATACAGTTGTTGTCTTTTTTATCTGTTCAGTCGATGGTTCAATAGCCAACTGCTCTTGTTTCTTTTCAGGCAACATAGTTTTTTTATTTAACTATTAATATAAGATACCTCTGGAAACTACACAGATCATATCGGCTCATCACCAGTATGTCAAATTCAATTATCATATACCCCATAATAATTTAGCAAATTTAATTGACTTAAGTGTCTCATATAGGATAAAATCGCCCTATCTTAGTAACTTAAAAAGGAGGAAAAATGGTCAAAAGACTGTTTTTGCTAATTCCACTATTTGTCCTCAGCTTTTTCTTAATCAGTTGTGGACTCCTTGACAGAGTTGAAATCGAAATTACTTCGCCAAAAAATAACATTCGTCTCACTGAAGAAGTCGCACAAGGAGTTGTTCCTTATGTCGAACTGCGCGTAAATTACACTGGCTCAAAGCCAACAAATGTCGCTCAGGTCTTCATTAATGGCCAAAACTACGGCCAGTGCGTCTTGTCTGTTGGCAACAATCTTTGTGGTACATACCCACTCTCAGATAAAGGTAGCCAAAACTTTACTGTCCAAGTTGCAAAAGATAACGGTGAGCTAGTCACTGCTGAAACAAACTTTGTTTGGAAACCATACTCTTTTGCCGAAAAGCTCGTAAACAACACTTTCGGAACAAACACAAACCTCACTTTGGTCTTTGCTATTGTTGCTGTTGTTGTTGTCTCAATTCTTATTACTAAGGCAGTCAATGGTGGTGTTGGTGGAGTTATTCTCGCTATGTGGGTCACTAGCGGTATTGCCGCTATGGTTATGAGTCAATTTGGCGCCTTAACAGGTATTATTACCTTAAACAAGTTCTTTGCATTTTGGGGTGGAATCGCAGGGGCCTGGGTAACTATGCAAATTCTCCTCGCTATGATCAACAAGGGCTATCAATTCAAAATTGGTGCCAAACAAGCAAACTACACCGGGTACAACGGATCTCAATTTAATGGCTCTTCCGCTGGAATGTCTATCGGGCCAGGTCAGGAAATAACTAAACAAGATCAATCAGATCCTTTTGCTGCAGCTTTTAGAATTGCTGAGAACGAGGCAAGGGGACAAAACCAGTTTACACTCAACGGCTATAACCAACCACAACTTCCATCCTACTATCCAGGTGTTAAAAAGACTGTTGTAGAGCAACCAGGATTCTTTGCTAGGCTGTTTGGTGCCAAAGCAAGACCAGTAGAAGTCATTGAACCAGACGACTAAAGGAGAAAAAATGACCAATCTACTGCAAGTAAACCAAGCTCCTCCACAGATAAGTGGCAGTTTAGTAAACAATTTTTTCGCCAAAGTTCTCCAAAACCATACTTTGGTGATGTACGAAAATCACCCAAAAGCTTTAGTAGATGGTTTGCAAAGACAAATGAGGCTCAAAATTGAAGAATTTCGCACTACTTCATTCTTCGCATACGAAAATGCAAGGGATGACTACAGACAGAAACTATTCAATTTAAGTATCCTATTAAGCGACGCTCAAATGGCCGCTTGGGGCTACCCATTGGTTTTCAAAAACATGGATTTTTTGGGTCAAACCAAAAAATTTAAAAACGGCACTTGGCCTCTTTTCTACCTCCTAGATGCTAACGTCTCTAAGAGGTTTGCCATCACATCGTCACACAGACCAAGTCCCTCAGATTTCTTTCCCTATACTTTACCAGCCGATTTGGTACAGCACTTTTACAAAACTGCCGGAGAAGTTCCCTTTAACCAAGTTCTTCTCACTGAAAACAGCAAGCCAGCACCGAAATGGGCAAGGGAGCACATAAGAAGGGCAGAAACTTCAGGTAGTTTTCATAAACTGCTCGTCATTGGCGAAGCCAGTAACTGGGAACTAGTTCACCAGCGGGAATTGCAGCAACTCGAGCCTACTTTCGAGCCCAAAGACCCGATTGTCGTTGGTTTAAGAAACTTCTCCTACACTTTCGGTCCAGACCTTGGTAGCGTGGAAGTAAGTCGTTACTACGTCATCACAGCTTACGACCCCACTGTTGAAGAAATGCAAATCCTTCGTGGTTTTACGCAGTTTAACTAAACCTCTCTAAACACCTCTTTCATTAGAGGTGTTTTTTATATAGCTTCTCTTAAATCAAACCCAAAAGCCCTTCTGCTTAATGCAATTATTGGCGGTGCTTGGACTCTTTTAAAAACAGCCAGCTTGTACTTTCGCCACTTATCTTCCAAGTCTAAAGCAAAATCAACTTCATTTGCAAAATACTCACTTATAGATTTTTCCAAACCAAAGACTTTAGTTATTTCCCCACTTCTATAGAAGTTCAAAATTTTCTCCCTGCCCCATCTCCACTCTACAAAAGCTCTAATCAGCTTATCGTGATAAGGGTATATCATCGGATCGCCTTTGCCAACAGTTACGTCTTGATTTTCACTGAGTTCAGCCGACGGGACCACATCCAGTATTTGCGAAGGTATCACCTCCCCCAAAATTTTATTTGCGTATCTTGCTAACTCATATACCTGTCCCTTATAAAGGTCGGCAATAGGAGCGATTGCTCCATTAACATCTCCATAAAGTGTGCAATAACCCAAAGCTGTTTCTGTTTTATTGCCATTATTTGTAAAGACAGCCCCCAGTGTCCCTGCCACAGCCGCCAAAATTCTGCTTCCTCTGTCTCTTGCCTGAATATTTTCCTTGGCTAGTGTATTAACTTCAAATCCGGCATCTACTAACTGTTTAATTGTCAAATCCACCGAATCTTGAATCGGAATTACTTTATAGACTATTCCCAAATTTTTGGCCAATTTTTCTGCCGCATTTCTCGTCAGATCAGAGTTATATTTGGAAGGCATGTTTATTCCTATCACGTTTTCACTGCCAAGGGCACTAACAAGCAGGCAGGCAACTACAGAAGAGTCAATTCCTCCGCTAAGGCCAATAATCACTTTTTTGCTCGGCATTCGCTCAAAAAATTTTGAGATAGCATAAGTAATGCCATTCCAAATTTCTGCCGTACTATCGTCTTTTCTTGTTTTCTTTATTACACCACTCGCTTTCTGGTCGTATACCAACAGCCCCTCCTCAAACGGTTTTAGTTCTTGAATTACTTCACCTGCAGGGTTGTATACCGTACTTCCGCCATCAAATATAAAAATATTTTTGCCATTGTTCTGGATACCGACATCGTTACAGTATAAGTATGGTACTTCTATTTCCTTTTGCCTTTCTTTCACTACCCTATGTCTTTTATCATTCTTATTTATCGTCCAAGGTGAACAAGACAGGTTAACAATTATTTCTGCTCCGTTTTGCACTAGAATACTTGAAGGGTTTATTCCATAGTCGTCACTCCACATGTCCTCACACATCATTACTCCAATTTTTCCCCAGCCACTCTCAAAAGGCTTAAGGACAGAAGGTAGACTCACTCCCTGCTCAACAGCATATTTTTGCAATGAGTAAAAGTGTCTCTCGTCATCAAACTCTCGGTACTTGGGCATGAGTGTTTTGTAAGTTCTACCCCTGCCAAGGCCACCTTCAACCCACTTTCCATCAAAAGCTACAAATCCGGCATTATACTTTCTCCATCGGCCATCTTCATTTTTTTTCTGTCTGTCTACATCCAAACTACCCCATATCACCACAATTCCCCCAGATCTTTTCTTTATTTCCTCATTAGCCTCTATCAGCTCGTCTACAAAGTCTTCATTTTCCCATTCATCTCCAATCAAATATCCAGAAACAGCCATTTCCGGAAAAACCACAGCCTCAAGTCCTGCTCTTTTAGCCCTTTCAATATATTCAAAAATTTTTTCCAAATTTTTCCTTATCTCCAGTGGTTTGACTTCAATTTGGGCAAGTCCAATTTTCATATTATTATTTCCTTGGTAACAACATCAATAGTTCTTTTATCCACCAATTTATTTAGCATTCCTATGTCACCGTTAAGGATCGCTTCACGGACCTTGGTAGCGCTGAAACTATTCAAAAAGCGATCCATCAGTGTCACCGTCTCAAATCGCTCTGAAAGTATCTCAAGGTCCTCCTTACATCCACCGCAAAAGATAAAAACTTCTCCTCTTTTTCTGGCCAGCTCTTCTATCGAATCTAGCCATAGCTTGTTGGTCGATCCGTCAAAGTACTCTAAGTTCGGTTTACCATCAGGCAGGGGCAGTATTTCGATATTGGGGTAAATCAGATTAATAATTTTTTTTCTGGTTTCAAACGTGTAAGGGGTTCGCTTAGAAACAGCATTAGAAGAGCCAACAAGAACCAAAATAGCCTCCTCCTCATACCTTTCTATCATCAGATCAAGCAGTTTC
>CAZQDQ010000032.1:0-10203 GCA_964592455.1 uncultured Pseudomonadales bacterium | reverse complement strand
ACGGCAATAATCTCACCAATAATTATTTTTATAATATTTTGAGAATGTAAAAAACTTACAAGCTGAGGCCAATAAAAACGATCAATGGATTCGACCATTGAATTAGTGAACCAAAAAGGCTGGAATTTAATTAAGGCTGAAGATGAAGAATTGTATTGAAGAAAGAAAAGAGTCGCAAAAAATAAAGAAAGAAAAAAAGTGAATAAATAGTTTTTATTTTTTAAAGCATAATCATATATACCTTTAGTTACTTCCACGTCCATTTCACAATACTTTTTTAGATTTGCCAAACTCAAAGAATCACCCTTAGCCCACCACAAAATAGCGTCCAGCCCATTTGCCATCTTTCCTATCCCTAAAGTTTCTCTAGCAATATAGTCCAACTTTATTCTGTGACCAAAGACTTTTTTAACTTCGTCCAAAATATCAAAATGAGGCAATTTCATAAAATCACCCGGGTAAATTTCGTTTACTATTGGAGCATCAAAGCCAAAAGAGTTAAAACCAATAACTCTATCAGCTTCCTCAAACCACTTCCACATGTCGGGAATATACAGCTCATCCTCAGGAATTTTACCTTTTGCATCCTCAACCCAAAAAGTTTTCATTTCCCCTTCGAGTTCTCTCAGGTTCTCATCAATAATTCTTCTGTAAGCAGAAACCACCGAAATTCTCCAATCAGAGATTTTTTTTACATTTTCATCATCAAAAGAATTTTTCGTTTCAATATCAAAAATTACCTCCACCTTTTTCTTCATAGTTCCCCAATTAAACCACCAACGAGTTTAATTGTAAATCAACTGCACTCCATCACAAAGTAGTTCATTATTTTGAGTTTTTGAGTTTTATTCTTTCAGTATCAGTATCTAACTCCCCTTCTCCCAAATATGCATCTTCCTCCTCAACCAAGATCCAAAATACATCACCAATAAACCTCCTACAACACCCAAAGCGACATTTTCCCAAACACCGCTCTCAGGTAGTTCTGTAACCTCGGATGAAGCCGTCGAAGTTGTTGTTATCGTAGTTGTTGCACTATAACGTATCACAAAGTTTATCGACTGCGTACCAGAGGTAATAACAATAGTGTTATCTCCACTATTAAGTGAAGTCGGAGTAAAACTCCATATACCACTGCTGGTTGCTGCTATTACATTTGTAGTCGCAGTGTTTACTTTTATGGCCACGGTGGCTGCAGGGGTCGCTGTTCCCTCTAGTCCTGGTACAGATCCCGTATACGAAACAAGGCTATAGTCAGCTCCAATTGTCGATAAAGTTCCTATTTTTGTAAGTGTCAAGTCATAAGCGAATACCGATCCAACATAAAAAAACAATCCTCCTGTCAACATTAATATGCACTTTTTCCACATTTTGATTTTTTTCACCTTAATTATTTATAACTCAAATTCTTCGTCAAGTTTAGGCATTTTTACATTGACTTCATCACCATAGTCGTTTTTAATAATCTCTTTTAGTACCAAACGAGCTATATCTTCACCGTGAGTTAAATAAACTTTCTTTACTCCGCTTATTTTCGAAAGCCATATCTTTAATTGGTCTTGATCGGCATGCGAACTCATTGTTTTTATTTCCTTTATTTGTGCCCTGACTTCAACATTGTTACCCCAAATATTAATTTCTTTTTTTCCAGATTTAATCTCTCTTCCCAAAGTTCCCTCTGCTTGAAACCCAACAAAGATTATGGTATTTTTGGGGTCAGATAGGTAGTTTGTTGCATGATGAAGTATTCTCCCCCCCGTCATCATGCCACTACCTGCAATTATTACTTTTGTCCCTGGATAATTTTTAATTTGTTTGCTTTTTTCTACACTGTCACAAAGCATTAAGCCAGGAAAATCAAAAGGGTCGTCATTTTTTACTTGCAATTTTAATTTCTGACTATATAGTCCAGGATATTCTCTATAGACTTCTGTGGTTCTAAGAGCCATGGGTGAATCCAAAAAAACTACTGTATCCTGGCTCACTCTTCCGTCTTTTTTGATTTGGTCGAAAGCATATAACAACTCCTGAGCCCTTTGAATAGAAAACGATGGTATCAGCACTACTCCACCAATCCTCTCAGCATCTGACACAATCGAGGCAAGAATGTCCGCTTCGTCTCCTGCTGGGTGCTTTTCATCTCCATAAGTAGACTCCATTACTACAAAGTCTGCTGATTTTACTGTTTCTGTCGGCATCAATAATGGTTCTGGAGAGTTTCCCAGGTCACCACTAAAAAGTAGCTTCTTACCACTACTCTTCTCTACAAACAACAAACTCGTAGAACCCAGTATGTGTCCAGCATCATACATTGTTACTTCAAACTCCCCAATATCAAATGGAGTGTGATAATCCACCAACACCACTTTTTTCAAAAAGCGATAAACATCATCTTCTTCGTACATTGTGTTTGTAGCGTCTTCTCTAGCAATTTTTGCGCTGTCCAACATCACAATTTCCGCTAAAGCTTTTGTTGGTTCGTTCATATATACCACCCCATCAAAACCATACTTCAAGAGTAACGGAAGTCTACCACAGTGATCCAAATGTGCATGTGTCAAAACAATAGCGTTAAGTTTACTAAAATCAATATTTGGCTTAGAAAAGTTCAGCTCGTCCACCTCTTTAACACCCTGAAACATACCACAATCAACCATAACTCCTGTTTCCTTACTTTGCAAAAAATAACACGAGCCAGTTACAGTCCCCGATGCCCCTAAAAACTTCAACTTCATATACATTTAGTCTAACAGTAAACAATCATAATTCATAATTCTTGATTCATGATTCTATAGTCTGTAAACTGAACTATGACCTGCCCCCAATGTAACGAAACACTAAACCTTCTTACCATAACTACAATTGATGGCAAAGAAAAAACTGTTTATGAATGTTTGGACTGTGGAGGACATTTTATAGAAAACTTCCTCGTCAATTTCATCTCCACAGAGACAGCTCACAATATCGACTCTGTTCTCCCTAAAAAGCACAACCAAATCAACCAAAGTATCAAGTGTCTTCACTGTGGACAAACAATGTTTTCTATAAAAGAAAACATTCCTCAAACCGTTACTGTCTACAACTGCCCCAACAGCCACGGAGATTTCTTTCCCAAGGGACAGCTATTACTTTTTAAAAAAGCCCAAGACGCCAAAATTAACTACCACAAACTTTGGGGGATTCCACTAAAAACCGCCTTTGCTGTCATTATTCCTCTTTTTATTTTGTTTACATCCGTCACTGTTTTGCCAAACCTCATACAACAAATTGAAAATACCAAGGAAACCAGAATAAAGGCTTCAGAGCTAACTAGCACTCCCCTTATTACTCCACTCTCCGACACTCAAGTTCTTATTTCCTTCTCAACTACCAACCAAGTAGTAACTAAAATAATTTTTACCTCAGGCAAAGAGGGTGAGTACTTTGTTTCAGAAAGTCCAGACAGCAACCACATCCTTCAACTCGACAATCTCTCTCCTTCTACAAAATACACATACAGAATAATCATTGACCCTCTCGGCAGAAACATAAAGGTTGGTGAGTACACCTTCTCCACACCCTAAATCCCCATGTCTCGTAAACTCACTCCCTACGAAAGAAACTTTCTAATTAGGCACAACTTCGACTTCACCAAAATACAAATAACTGATAACACTCCTGTCGAATATTTAGTAAACGCTGCAGAATTCAAAGGCCACATTTTTTACGTCGACCAAAACACGTTAATTCCCAGAATCGAAACCGAGCAACTTGTAGATCTTGCACTAGAAAATATAAAAACAAATTTCAAAAACAAAGACAAAGTAATAATTGCAGACCTTTGCACCGGCTCTGGATGTATTAGTGTTTCCTTATGCTTAGAGCTTCTTAAGGCAAATATTGCATTTCAAATTTACCTATCTGACATTTCTCCAAAAGCCTTAGAGGTAGCCCACAAAAACTACCAAAAGCACTTATCTAACAATTCAAATAACGCTATTTTTCTTGTCTCTGATTTGTTTGATAATTATCCAAAAAATCTAAACATAGATCTCGTTGTCTCCAATCCTCCATATATTCCGAGTGACAGAATATTAAATCTGCCAGAAGAAATCAAAAACTACGAACCGATAATCGCACTAGATGGAGGTCCAGACGGAACCACCATCATAAACAAAATTATCACTGATCTGCCGAAATTTCAAAAGAAAATTAATTGCCTTATTGAAATAGATGACTCTCACAACTTAAACAAAATAAAAAGTGAGGGTCTTAATCCCTCACTTATAAAAGACCAGTTCGGCGTAAACCGATTTCTATCTCTTTTTCTTCTTTAACGCTTTCTTCTTAGCTTTTGCTACTGTCGCTTTACCCTTTTTAACAACCTTCCTAACTTCAGAAGCTACTCTTTCTCTGTTTTCTTTCTTGCTAAGAAACATTCCCGCTACTCCAGCAGCCACACCCAAAACGGCGGCTCCTACAGCAGCAAACAAATTCATGTTATTTTTTTTGGCAGGCATTTTTTGTTTTTAACTAACTTTTAATAACTTCATTATTACACAAAAATAAAACTCCTGCAAAAAACCTCTTAAATGATAAAATATCTGCTTCAGCACTTTAATCAAAAAAGGAGAAAAATGAGATCCATTATCCAAAAAGTAGATGAGCCCAGTGTTGTCCTGGTAAGCATAGACAACCTCAACGATTTTATTTTAGAAGATGGTAAATTGTCTGTTCCCAATGCCGTCCAAGCAGCCAACAATACCGCAGGTTTTATTGAAGAAAACATCAGAGCCATTAGCAAAATTGTACACGTCTTTGACACCCACAGGGAAAAACACATCTTTTTCTCTATGTGGTGGATCAACGCCAAAGGTGAACATCCTAAAGATTATGAAAAAATCACTTACCAAAAAGTCCTCGATGGCACATGGATACCAATTTTTGAAAAAGTCTGGTCCTTATATTATGTCAAACAGCTTGGTGAATTTACAATTTGGCCCATCCATTGTATTGAAGGCACCTCTGGAAACGATCTTTTTAAGGAAATTGCAAACGCCACATCCAAACACTCTCAGCTCCACCAAACAAGACCAGAAACAATTATCAAGGGATTAGCTGAACGTACCGAAAATTACGGTCTGTTTGCAGCAGAAGTAAAAGATCCTAAAGATCGTCGTACTTGGACCAACACTGGCCTTCTCCAATACATTGCCGGGTTCGACTTAAGTTATTGGTGTGGCGAAGAAAGGGGCCACTGTGTTCGCCGTTCTCTCGAACAATACATTGGTTGGTGCCAAAAAGAAAAACCAGAAGCTATTTCCAAAATGCGTTACTTAGACGACTGTATAAGTACTTTAGAATTCGGAAACGAGTACAAAGCAGAAGTTGCAGCCTCAGTCCAAAGTATGGTCAACCAAGGCATGATAGTAGTACACCGAGACGATCCAATCTCCTAACCACTCAAAACAATCCTCCTCCATGGAGGATTTTTTATAGCCTCTAATTAGTGTATTGACAACACGAATGTTATTTGTTAATATAGTGTCAAAAGAACACTATGTTCTGAACTTTAAAAACTTAAGCGAGGCTAAAATGAATAAATTTGATCTTAAAACTGGAAAGGTTATAGGATATGATCATCTTCGGCTAGGACTAAATTGCCAGGACGCTTTGGCCTCTGAACAGTTTGTTCTTGCCGATGGTCAGTACACTGTTGCCATTGTTTCTGATGGTAGCACTGTTGGGGAGGACAATCCCCATCTAGTTCATACCGAAGTTGGAGCTACCCTAACCTGTGAGTTTCTACTTCAAAAAACCGAAGAATATCTCACTCGCAATCTTTATCCACCTATCCTTCCTTACTTCCTTTATGATGATCTCTTAGACTACTACCATTCACTTGTACTTCACAAAGCAAAATCAAACACCAGTAACTTAGTTGACTATGTGAAACATCACTTGTTATGTACAATCTTAATACTTGTAATCACACCAAAGTATGGCCTAGTTATGCGTTATGGTGATGGACTAGTCGTCATTGATAATCAAATATTTACTTTTGATTACAACGATAAGCCACCATATCTTGCTTATCATCTTATACCCAAACATCTCAAGATCGAAGCAACCGAACTTCCTCAAAGTTTCGATGTTATCGAGTTTGACCCAAATAAAGTTAGCAGGATTGCAATCGGATCCGACGCTTTTGTTGCCAATCAAGATTTAATTCCTCAATTCTGGGGACACAAACACCCAAATCAAATTCAAAGAAATCTCAATATATGGTCTAAAATTGACCACAAACTGCTAGACGATGCCACATTAGTGGTTCTTGAAAAAAAGGAGTCATCATGACAGTTGTTTATACCAATTCTCAAGACAGATTAGTTCTCGATGACAGTGACTTAGTAGGAACTGGAGGTGAAGGTTCTGTGTTTAAAGATCCTCAAAACCGCAACGGACTAATCAAGGTCTATGAAAATCCTACCAAACAACATGGCCAAAAACTCACTGACTTTATCAATCACCAATTTCATCTACCCAAAAACGTCGCTGCTCCTACCGAAGTTGTTTACAACAACCGTGGACAAATTATTGGTTTTCGCATGCCTTTTTTCAAAAATGCTTCTCCGTTCCGAAAACTCTCCGATAACAAATATTGTCGTAAGGAAAGTATTGGCGCCAAAAATGTTGTCGAGCTTCATCTTCAAAAACTGAACATACTAGACACCATCCACACCCAAGGCATTGTCGAAGGAGACCTAAATGACCTAAACAATCTTTTTAAGAATAATCAAACAATTAGTATTGACGTTGATAGTTGGCAGTTTGGCTCTTGGCCTTGTAGTGTTGCCACTGAAAATTTTTTGAACCCCAGGCTTTACAATATAGATCTTTCTCAAAAAGCATACTTTACACCTGATGACGACTGGTATTCCTTCGCTGTTTTGCTTCACCGTGGACTACTTAAGGTCCACCCATATGGCGGAACCCACCCAACGGTTAATAATCTACCAACAAGAGCCAAAAAGCGCATCACAGTTCATGACAAAGGAGTAATTTATCCTGCAGTCGGCCTAAAATCAGAGGTCGTCAGTGATGATCTTTCGGAAGTTTTCCACCAGTTTTTTAAACAAGGAAAAATTAAACCATTTCCTCGACAACTACTTGAACAGTTTGTAAATTCCCTAACTACCTGTCCCAACTGCCAACAGGAATACCCAAAAAATCGTCGTGAATGCCCTAACTGTCAAGAGCAAAACCAAGCTGCATTAAACATTACCATCCCAGGTTCAGTTACCTACAAAGAACTACTCAAAGTCTCTGGCAACATCATCTTCCACAAACTAGAAAATTCAGACACTTTACTTGTAGTAGCTGTCGATAACAACATCGCCACACTCTACATCACCAATGCCTACGGTGTCCAGCAGATTCCTCTGTTTAATTACCAAAGGGGAATGCATCTTGACGTTAGTTCAAAACTAGTGGTCACAAATGACGGTCAATCAGATATTCTCCGAGTTTACCGCATCAACAACGACCGTATTGAGCTACATGGAGAGTTGGTTACCAATATTTATGCCGGTAACAGCCAAGCTGTCTTCAAAGTTAACAACCAACACATCTTTCACATCATTGGCTCTCAACTAGTTGATACCACAGTTTTCCACAACCAATTTTTACATCAACCAATCCGTCAAGTCATGACTAATCAAACCTGGTTCTCCGCCAATTCTGACATTGAGTTTGTCTGTCTTGGCTTCCACCGCGTTCTTCGCCAACAGTTTTTTTGGCTTAGTCGCCAAAACTACTCGATCGACATCAAGCTTCCGTTTCTTGATATTGGTGAAGGTTTACTCGATATTAGTGTCAAATACAGCCACAAAGAAATCTTGGTTCTAAGACGCACCAAACTTCAAGGTAAGGAGTATGTTCGCCTCGATCACCTCAACTTTGACGGCCAAGTTCTTTTTTCCCAAAAATACGAAGCAGGCTCTTTGCCCAGTGACAGTATTCACGGTCAAGGCTTTTCCAAGGGAAACTTGATTTACCCAACTGACCAAGGAGCTGTGCGCCTGAAACCCTCAGACAATAGTTTGGCAAATTTCAGTAGCACCAACAAACTTGTTACTAGTGACCATGCCATCTACCTATATCAACAAGGGTTGCTGGTTATAGGCAACAAATCAGTTCATCAACTCACCCTAAACTAAAAAGGAGAAAAAAATGAATACCCCTTACAAACCATCTGATTTTCAAAACCTTTATTATGTTCCTCGAACTGCCGAATTTGAAGACTCGGCTATGTCCAAAAATTTCAAACCAGCTGGCAACGACCGTACCCGTGTTGCCCTAATCAACATCGACAATCAAATCGATTTTGTTAGTCCCACTGGCAACCTTCATGTTCCTGGCGCAATCGAAGACGCCAAGCGCCTAGTTGAATTCATTTACGGCAACCTCGAGAGTATTACCACTATCACAAGTTCACTCGACACCCATCTTCTCTACCATATCTTCTTCCCAACATGGTGGCGCAATCAAAACGGTAATGCTCCAGACGGTAAAGTGCCAACCCTCATTACCTACGAAGACGTTCGCAAACAAATTTGGAAACCCGTCATTGATCCTAAATGGTCCGTCGAATATGTTAAAAAACTTGGTTACCTGATGGTCTGGCCATACCACTGTATCGTTGGCACCACTGGTCACAATCTTGTTCCTCAACTTTCTGAAGCGATCACGTTCCACTCAGTTGCGCGTTACACACAACCCGAGATCATCACCAAAGGTACCAATCACCGCACCGAGCATTATGGCATTTTCAACGCTGAAGTCCCCGACCCCAACGATCCTAGTACAAACCTTCAGCCACACATCCTCAACGCCATTGCCAATCACGACCTTATCTATGTCGCCGGTCAAGCCAAAAGTCACTGTGTTCTTCGTTCTATGCAACAGATGATCGGCCACTTCGAACAATACCAACCCGAAGCTATCAAGAAAGTTCGCTTCCTTATGGACTGCACCAGCTCGGTGCAAGCCCCAGGAATTGACTTCGAAGCAATTGCAAACGACGAGCTTAACAAATTGGCCTCAAAAGGCGTCCAACTTGTCAAGAGTACCGACCCCATTCGCTAACAAAAGGAGAAAATCATGACTTCCAAAAGTGTTATTCAAGTTGCCAATCTCGGCAACACCGCAGCTTTAGCCAACGTCCAACATGCTACAACTCTCGACCTTCACGGCGATCAAGTCTTCCTTGTTCTTCGTATCTTTGATATCACTCCCTCTATGGACAACCACATCGACGAGCTTATCAAAGCTGCCGAAGAAAACATTAAAGCCCTCAAGGATTCTGCTGCCGCAAATGAGTTCTTGATCTCAACCTGGCTTTTCAACAGTGCTGATGGATTTATCGTCCTCGATGGCTTTGTTCCCATTGACGATGTCACTCCTCTTGATCATAAAATATGCAAAACCGCCGGAATAACCAACCTCTTCGACACAGTTTACACTGGTTTAACCGACAAAAACGCAGGCGTTCTACCATATGCTAAAAAGCTCAGTCTCAGTGGTATTACTCCCAAGGTTGCAGTGGCTGTCTTTACAGATGGCGCTGACAATGATAGTCGCATTGGTCCTCAGCAAATCAAAAACGAAATCAGCTTAGCCGAAGGCTACTTCTTTACCCTCTTTGCTTTTGGTACTGGTTTTGGCCCAAAAGCTGCTGCTGCCATGGGCTTTCCCAACTGTGCGGAGCACGACGCTGTTCACGGCAACATCCGCAAACTGATGGGCACTTTCTCTAAAAGTCTTGTCCGCGCTTCTCAAACTACCGTCGCCTCGAATCAATTCATCGCTTAAGCTAACTTAACCCCACAATAATGTGGGGTTTTTAATTTAAGATTTTTACAACGAAATCAGCTTCAAAAACCTAGTAAGTAGTGGCTGTTCACCCTCCCTAACCTCTCCTGTTTCAACATCTACATACACATACTGCACAGCCTTAGCGTTAAGTCGACCAAACAACTTAAGATCCTTATTTCCTTGCAATTTATACACCAACTCGTCCCCTTTCACTACTTCCATTACCATTTGTGGTTTCTTGTCTACACTCTCCAAATACGAAGACTCAATTGCATTTACAACGGCTTTTGCAGGAGTAATCCTTATTTGTTTTTTTCCGCTAGTAGTATCCATGCTGATATCGTGACT
>CAZQDQ010000031.1:0-10350 GCA_964592455.1 uncultured Pseudomonadales bacterium | reverse complement strand
ACCCTGGGCCGATTTTTTTTACTATTTTCTTCCACAAAAACCGCATTAATTAACTATACAAAACAAACATTAAAAAAGACGAGCGTTTAGCTCGTCTCAATAGCGGGAACAAGTTTCTTGTCTGAGTACTTATTCTCCAGAGCCGTCGCCAGCTCAAAAAAACCAGGGGCAGATCGGAAAACTGTGACTACCAGCTCACCATCACGAACTTTCACCCAACCCGCCGAAAACTCTTCTCGCCCCTCGCCATCAACTGTGACCAAAAACTCTTGACTATCGCTTCCTGACACATGTGCAAAGAAGCCGCCTGGCAAAACACCAGACTGAAGGTATGCCTTCGTCAGTTCACCAACAAAAGGCGCGATCACCATCTCTAGATTTCCAGTTGCCATATTTATTCCTTTCCAAAGATCAAATTTCCCTATAGGATATCACGCTTCTGTCTATTATGCAACCACGTGAACCTAAAAGTTTCTTTAAACCCCCTCCTGAGAACTGCCATCTGAAATCTGAGATCTCTTTTCTGGCAACTTCCAGGCTGCCCAAGTACAATTTGGATAGTCCTCACAACCGTAAAAATCCCTGCCCTTACTCGTCTTCTTCATCACAATTCGCTTACCACACTTCTCACAGGCAATGTCTGGAACGTATTGAACGTATGGCGCCTTGTACTTGCACTCTGGGTAACGACTACAGCTAAGAAACTTTCCAAACTTCCCATCCCGAATTACTACTTCCCCCTCCTTACATTCTGGGCATTTCTCCCCCGTACTTTCTGTCGGTACCCCTACCCGAGCTGCGTCCTTATCTACTTTAGCAATTTGCTCACTAAAAATTCTCCAAAAATCACTAAGCATTTTCTCCCAGTCCACCTTGCCACTAGCAATCTCATCTAAACTTGTTTCCATTTTGGCTGTAAATTCGTACTCCATCTCCTTACCAAAATGCTCCACCAAAAAATCCACCACCGCTTTACCAACAGGTGTTGGGTAAAATCTTTTTTCTTTCTGCTCCACATATCGCCTGTCGATAATAGTCGAGATAATTGCAGCATATGTACTAGGCCTACCAATACCTCGCTTTTCCAACTCCTTAATCAAAGACGCATCATTAAATCTGGCTGACGGCTGAGTAAACTTTTGCAAACCTTCCACCTTTTTCTTCTCCAGTGCTTGTCCTTTTTCTAATTCCGGCAAAGTCTGGCTATCAAGGTTATCGCTGTCTTCTGGGCGAAGCACCGCAGAGCCTTGGCGACGTGGGGGAAATAGCTTTCGCCATCCATCAAACTTCACCGTTACCCCATTGGCAGTCAGCAAATAATCACCGCAACCTACTTCTACTCGAGTATCATCAAAAACTGCCTGACTCATCTGACAAGCCACCGTCCTGCGCCAAATTAAAGAATAAAGTTTTTCCTGGTCTGTCGCCGCTTCTTGACCCACAAACTTTTCTGGGCTGACGTTTATGTTCGTTGGTCTTACTGCCTCATGAGCTTCCTGAGCTACTACTTTACCTCCAGTTTTATAAACTCTCGATGATGTGGGTAAATATTTTTCCCCATACTCCTTTTTAATAAATTCTCTAACTGCCTCAATTGCAACTGGTGCCAAATTAAAAGAGTCGGTTCTATGGTAAGTGATGTCCCCCTGTTCATAAAGTCTCTGTGCCACATTCATGGTGCGCTTTGCCGACCAACCCAGCACGTTAGCTGCCGCCTGCTGTAAAGTCGAGGTCTTAAACGGTGCATTTGGTTGCACTTTTCTCTCCGACTTTTTTATTTCTAAAACTTTGTAGCTCCCCTTCTCTAGGTCTGCCAACACTTTTTCTGCGTCAGTTTTGTTGCCTATTTCCTGCTTTTTGCTGTTTATCTTTGCAAGCTCCACCCAAAACTCCTCGTTTTGAGTTTTTGAGTTTTGGAGTTTTTGATTTTTAAGTTTAACCCTAATCTGCCAATACTCAACTGGCTTGTGCACTTCTATCTCCCTCTCTCTTTCTACAATTAGCCTCACTGCTACACTTTGCACACGACCAGCAGATAGACCTCTCCTAACTTTTTTCCATAGTATTGGAGAAAGTTTATAACCTACCAATCTATCCAAAAAACGCCTCGCCTGTTGCGAGTTTACCAAGTTCATGTCTATTTCCCTAGGATTATCTAATGCCTCCAAAATCGCCTCTTTGGTAATCGAGTGAAAAGCAATTCGTTTGAACTTCACCACATTTTGATTCTTTGATTTTTTGAGTTTTTGTCTCTTTGAATTTTCTTGCAACATCTCCTTAACGTGCCACGCTATCGCCTCCCCTTCACGGTCAGGGTCAGAGGCCAAGATAATCTCTTCTGCCTTCTCGGCTACTGATCGCAACCTCCTGACTTGCTCGTCCTTCTTATCCATGGTCTCGTAAGTTGGAATAAACTCGTATCCAACAGACTCATTATTTTGAGTTTTTTCCTTTATAACAATTCCCATCTTGCTCTTTGGCAAGTCTCTTATATGACCCATGCTGGCCATAATCTCATAAGAATTGTCCAAATATTTGGAAAGACTCTTAGTTTTGGTTGGTGATTCTACTATTACAAGTTTCATTTGCTTTTTCCACTATACAACAGTCACAAATTCTAACACACCCACAAAAAATCAAAAAACTACCCAGACTGGGTACAAGTATTGTCTACCTATACCCAAACCAAGTAGTTCTTTCAATTCTCTAGACTGGGCACAGGATTGCTCCTATGCCCAAACCAGACAACTGAATCACCAACCATTAAAATAACCATCCTGGGGGGGAGGCCTCTGGCCTCCGCACCCTTCCAAAGGAGGAGAAGATTTACAACTCATATATTATCACAACCCATAATATTTGTCAAGCACTAAGACAAAAAACTCCCTCCGTGTGTCATGATCACAAGGAGGGAGGAATAAAAGAATGCCCGCCCAAGGCTTATGTCGCAAGCAACACCGTTGCTTGTGGGGCTAAAAACTGGTTGTCGCAATAATGGAAAAAGGGGGCGACAGAGCCAGATAATGAATCCGATGGCGAGTCCGAGAACCGAGAGAATTGATTTTGCGACCTCCACAGGGGGAGGCGGAAGCGCGCGAGGGTGGTGGCGCTGTTTACTTTTCTCGTTCACGTGTACGCTTATGAAAAGCGACTGCGTATCCCGGACTCACCAAAACAAACGGCCTCGACGGGAAGCCCGCGATCAGAGAGCGGCAAGGGAGATAAGCAGGATACTCTACGCTGCTTAGCCACATGCCGTCAAAGCGCCACTGACCATTCAAACCAATAAAGAACGGGGTCAAGTGGAGCGCGTGGGGGGGCTTCGGTCAAGTCTACGGCCGCCAGACTAAATACCAACAGATATACAGTCTGGCAACCGCAGTCATTTGTTTCGTACAACTTTTAAAAGAATAGGGATAATATACACTAGCTACACACATTTGTCAAGCTATAGGGCAATAAAAAACACTTCCAAGTAAAAAACTATGAAAGTGTTATTTTTTAAAAACCCTACCACTCATACTTTAAACGAATGGTAAAGTGAACCGAATCAGCATAGGGATTGCAGTACGCCTCAAACTTTGTCGACTTCGTCTCAGCCGTACCTTGCCAAGAATGTTGGTCAAAAGATACTGGAATAGGCAGAGTCTCTACTACCTCACCTCCAACATAAAACTCAACCACAACTCCTGCTGCTTCTCTGGTACAAACCGTCTGAGCAACCACAGACCAGCCATAGTCAGTCGAGTATACACGGGGAACATCACCCCCTGGACTGTGTGTGAATAACACTGGCCCGTTAGACCAAACAGCTCGTTCACCAATCACCATCCAGTAGACCGCCTCATCCAAGCTTCTGGGAACTTTATATCCCGATTCTAAAAAAATCTCTTGATAGTTTTTATCAGTCTGTTTGCTCTGATAATACAGACCAAAAATTCCCAACCCACACCAAAAAACAAAAAAAATCAAAAAGGAAGTTGCAACCGAAGCAGCCCCTTTTGAACTTACAATTCTACTTGCCTGGACCAGTTTACTACTACCATAATCTCACCTGGACATGTTCCACTCCTTTTCAAGGTAGTTTTAAAACCACATTAACATCTCATATTATACAGTCAAAACTACTCAAATTAGCTCTGTCACTATTTCTGCCGCCACTGCTCCCGCCACACTACTTCCCTCTCCCCCCTCTTCCACTAAAACCGTCATTACTACCCAGTCATCAACAAAGTTTCCTTTTGGTATTACTACGCTTATCCAAGCATTTGGCAAGGTCTCTTCCCCACCTTTCTGAGCCGTCCCAGTTTTACAATACACCTTGCCAGCATACTTAAACAATGGAAATGCCGTTCCTTCTGGGCTACACGCTTTTTCCATTCCTTTAATAATTATTTTTCTATTTTCATCTTTTATATTTATACTTTGGCAGTCAGAAGTACCGACAACTTTAGGCACACACTTTTTGGCGCTCACCACTAAAGCAGTCATAGTATTTATCTGCAAAGGAGTCGCCATCAAGTCCCCTTGGCCAATAGATAAATGAAAGGTATTTCCCAAAAACCATCTCTCACCCAAAACTTTTTCTCTCCAATACGGCGTAGGTAACAAACCCTTAGCTTCTCCTGGCAAGTCAATACCTGTTTTTTCTCCCAGTCCAAAAACCTTAGACCACTTTACTAGGTTTGAAACTCCCAGCATCTCACCAACTCGATAGTAAAAAATATCATTGCTACGAGACAAACCCTTTATCACATCTACTTCTCCTTCCGTTCTGCCATACTTATCCAAATACCAATTTCCAAATCGATACTGGCCAATTTTAATCTCACCTGTATCTAATATTGTCGTTTTTTCAGTGATCTTTCCCTCTTCCAATGCAGCCAATGAAGGAATAATCTTGTACACCGAACCAGGCGCGAATTCCCCTGAAACCGCTCTGTTAAACAGAGGTTTTTTTTCCTCGTCCTCAATTATCGTCTTAATATCTTTATAGTCGCCGCCAAAGTCACTCCGTTTGCCATTTTCAACAAAAACATTGTTATCAAAAGAAGGAACGCTAACCAACGTCAGCACCTCACCGTTCACCTTGCTTATCACCACCGCTCCACTCCTACCAGTCTCCTTCAACTTTTCTTTTAGGGCAATGTGAGAAATTTTTTGTAAATCAATATCCAAATTAGTTTTTATATTTTCCCCCTCCTTTCCTTCATCTTTTATTATCTGAGACCTGGTTTCACCTGTTGCTTTTTCCTCCAACAAAATCTCACCTGAGACTCCGCTAAGTCGGTCCTGATACTGTCTCTCCAAACCCATCTTTCCTACTTCTGTTTCCCCGTCACAAAGTGGCAAGCATTTCTTTAGGGTCTCTTCATCTATCTTGCCAACATACCCCAAAACCGAAGCAGACACCTCCCCAAATGGATAAAAGCGAACATTCTTCCCCTTGTGCTCTATGTTTACAGCTAGTTGTTTTCCGTTTCTGTCATAAATAATACCTCTTACTTGCCTTGTTTTCTCACTTCTGACAGTGTTTCCCTTTGCTTGTTTGCTATAGTAATCACCCATAACCACATTAACAAAAATCAACCTCGAAATACCTACCGCCAAAAAAACAATTAAAGAAAAGTGCAACCAAAATAACTCTGTTTTTTTTCTCATAAATTACAAATTAACCCTAATTGTATTGTTGGTCTCTGCTACTTTTACCACAAGACCAGAAACAACTAAAACTACCACTTGTTCCCCCAGACCAAAACCAAAACCAAACAAATAATCAAAAAACAAATTAGCAACCAAGGAAACAAGCACAATCCAAAAATGCTTTACCTTACCAGTGTTAAACAAAAATTGGCAAACAACCAAAAAAACAATAATATACAAACTCATCAAACCTAAAACCTGACCATAAAAAACACTAAGGAACAATCCACTCAAAAACCCTAGCCAATAAACCCAACCACCCATTTTTAAAACTAACAATAATGGCCAAAAAACACCTAAACCAAACACCGCCTCGCCAACAAACAAACTCAAAAAGAAAAGGCCCACGCTTTTTATGTTATTCTTTGTTTGCATACATTTTTTATGATAAACAGCAAGTTAAGTTTTCTTCCCCCTCTCTTGATCTCAATACTACTATTTACAACCAGCAATCTCAAGATTGGAA
Organism: uncultured Pseudomonadales bacterium; assembly: GCA_964592455.1. GTDB lineage: Bacteria > Patescibacteriota > Microgenomatia > UBA1400 > MFAQ01 > MFAQ01. The sequence goes on along the minus strand of CAZQDQ010000031.1, from coordinate 4,181 downwards.
GTTTTCTTAGTGCTTTTACCAACACCATTCTTCATCCAATTTCCTCTCCGCTTATTGGTTTTAAAAACTACTACCAATCACAAATTAGTACCATAAAAAATCTCCCAAGTATAAACAAGCAAAACAGGGAACAGAAAGTTTTTATCGCTCACCTAGTAAGAGAAAACGAGCTTTTAAAACAATCTCTCAAGGATTTCCAGGTTGAAAACAATTTCAAAAACAGTTATCAGGAAGTTTTAGCAATTAAAGTTACTGGAAGCAGAGGAAAAATCGTTGCCACTTCTACTCAACCGTTAGACAAGTTAAAAAGCGGTATGCCAGTAGTAAGCGGAAATATTTTGCTCGGCATAGTTACTGAAATCAACCAAAACATTATCCACATTATCTCTCTAGAAGATGACCTCTTTCCTCCTGTTAGTTTAAAAACTGCCTCAGGACCAGAAGGAGTCTTCCGACACCACAACGGTATACCTCAAATAGTAAATGTTCCCAGTCAAACTCCAATAATTTTAGGTGACTTTGTCCTAACCAACCCAACAGATACGATCCCTTCTAACTTGCTTGTTGGTAAAGTTTCTAAAATTACCACTTCACCCCAAGACCCACTCCAAAAAGGTGAAATCACCCTCTACGACTCATTCAGTAACAATCCCGAAAACATCGTCATCATCCTCAATCCATAACTCAGTTATTCAGTTAAACATATTTTAAACCGATTACAAAATAAACGATATATCCATCAGCTGACCCACTGAAGAACCGATAAACCGGCTCACCTCACTCCTCCTACCACCTTAACTTTATTAAGCAAAATATCATCCTCTAGTACTTTCGCACAACCTCTTACTACCGCTTCCAGAGGGTTCTCTGTCACCCAAACAGGCATCCCGACTTGTTCACTAATTAGTTTATCTATCCCTCGAATAAGCGATCCTCCTCCTGCCATCACCATTCCTTTCTCTAAAATATCCGCCACCAAGTCTGGCGGAGTCTCTTCAATAATCAAAGCAATCTCCTGCAAAATCTGATTCACAATCGGCATTAGTGCCTCTCTTATTTCTTCGCTATTAAGTTTCAGGGACTGCGGCAAACCAGTTTCCAAACTTCTGCCACGAACCACAATCTGGAGGCCAGTGCCATCCTTTTCTTTTTTTTGTGGATATGCAGAACCAACTGCAATTTTTACTTCCTCAGCAGTACTCTCTCCCAAAAGCAAATTGTACTTTAGTCTTACAAAATTTATGATTGCCTCGGTTAGCTCGTCACCGGCTACCCGCAAACTTCTATTTAGTACCAAACCTCCAAGTGATATTACTCCTATTTCACTTGTTCCCCCACCAATATCACAAATTAACTGCCCCTCTGCTTTTTGGACTGGCAAACCAGCTCCAATCGCAGCCGCCATCGGCTCCTCGATAAGAAATGCGGCTCGCGCTCCAGCCGATATTGCCGCTTCTTGTACAGCTCTCCTCTCAACTTCTGTCACTCCACTAGGAATCCCAATTGCCACACGAGGGTGTGAAATTTTAAAACCCAAACCTTTGTAAAGCTCGTGCACCTCAACAATATAGTGTTTAAGCATAGCTTCAGCTGCATCAAAGTCAGCAATCACTCCGTCACGCAAGGGTCTTACCACCTCAATATTAGCCGGATTCTTCCCCAACATTTTTTTTGCCTCGTCCCCCATCGCTAAAATTTCTTTTGTCTTAATATGACGAGCGACAACAGAAGGCTGTCGGATAACCACCCCACGACCTTTAACATGCACCACCACATTGGCAGTACCTAAGTCTATTCCTACATCCAAGGTCAGCATGCGCCAAAGCTTCTCAAACATGGTTATTTAAGTTCAACATCATAATGCCACTAAATAATACTTTCTAAGCTCTCTTAAAGCAACCAGAAGTAAATGTACACATGCAAATATGAACAAAAAATAAGCTAGAATAGCTCATGATCTCAACTTTAGAAACGCATCATTCACTCAAAGAGAACCCAATTGTTCTCAGTGAAATCTCAAAGGGTGATCATAAAAAATATTGGCTTGAATTAAAAAAAATAATTGAAGAGGCAATTCCAAACACATCACTGACCGTCACAGAATCACTATCTGATAAGGAAGAATTTGGTGATATCGACATCATTATTACATCTCCTAGGCCAAAAACTGAGGATAATTTAGAGGTTGAAAATGCGCTTAGCACGCGCATCATCACTCACACCAGAATACCAAACGACACTACTGATCACTTTATTCTAAGAATGAGTGATGGCAAAAACATAGCTGTTGACTTCATCCGCGCCACAGATACCACTGATCTTGAAACAAAAAAGGTCTACTATTCTAAATATCCACTATCCGCTCTTCTTGGCACTTTAGCTAGCAACCTTGGCTTTTCTTACTCTCAAGATGGACTATTTTACGTATATATAGATAGGCTAGGTAAACTAAACAATATATTAGTAACAAAAGACTTAAGGGAAGGAATATGTATTCTCGGCTTAGATGCAAACAAGATGGATAGCATAAAAAGTTTAGACGACATACAACGGTTCATTCAAAGCTCGAAATACTTTTCACCAGAACAATTTCAACTATCAAGGCTAAGCCAAAAGCGTAGAGAACACATTAAAGACCTAGATCCTTTTTTTGTTGACCGCATATCTGACAAGAAGCTATTAAGAAAAAGACAAGAAAGAATCCTTTACACAAATCTTTCTAACGCTAAAATAAACAGACCAGAAACACCAGAGGCAGTAGCACTTAGATGCCAAAACGACTTTCAAAATAGTCACCCACAAGAACATCGAAAATTAACGGCTGAAATTTCCAATATAGAAAGTCAGATTCACTAATAACCACAGGAAATATTAACCCTATAACATTTGACAAACCTACACATTTGTGATATACTCCGACTATTACCTTCAGGCACATCCACGCCCAAAGTGCCCTGAACCCTAAAAAAATGTTTTAAGCCAAGCGCCCATCAAACGATGGGACCAAGCCTTTTTTCTGAAGTGGCCCAAGAAAGGAGCCCCAAGTGAAAAATACTCAGTTCAAAATCCTTTGCTGTTTTGTTATCCCCGCCCTTCTTCTCTCAGCGTGTGGGTCTACCGTACCGGTTGAGCCCCCTCAATATGAAACTGTAAACAGTTTCACTGGGGAACCAATACCATCTGGCGATGATGCCGGTGGCTCAACATACCTCCGCCCCGAAGTTCCCGGAGAAGGAAAAATGAGGGAGTTTATCGCCTGCCAGATGGCAGCCATTCGTGGTCAGGTCTCGCAAGAAGCCCAAGACGTGAACATCACGTTCACCGAAACTGGCGTCTCCAAACCAGCCAAAATATACGGTTGTGGGGCTGGCGATCCAAGCTCCGGAGTTCTGGTATCGGCTACCATGCTGGTCGCAGCTCCCGCTGAGACCACTGTGCTTGCCTACGTAGTAATTATCGGAGTTGGCATTTACGCTATCGTTAGCGCGGTGGCGTATTTCGAAGCTAACAACATTAGCTTCACAATGACACCGGGAGCAGCCTACACCTCGGCCCCCTTGCCTACGTTTGCAAGCTTTAACTCTGGGGCGGTAACACCATACACCTCGTATGTCACCCCCAGCTTTAGTTTCAACACTTACGGTGAGCTGGCGAGCACGGTTGAAACCGTGTATATGTACGAGTCAGCCCCCACCAGCGAATCTGAACTGCTTGGTGTAATTGCGCTCGGCCAGCAAGTGCTCTATGTAACCACCAGTCAGCAAGCTGGTACAAGCTATTGGACCTTGCCAGTCATGGACTGGTACGAGATCACTAGCTACGCCCGCATGGCTGCAAACGCCGACGCCGGCGTCGCCGCTTTCCCGCCCATCGAATGGCCCAAGTGGGATCCTGATCTTTCCGGATGGAAGCATGCCGCCAATAGCCGAAATTGGCCGATCCTCGGCATCATGTTGGCCTACGAAGCCATCGTACATACCGCGGATCAGGTGTACTTTTCCCCAACTCTTGGCTATTTGCTGATCACCACCTACGACCCGTTCGTGGGTACCATCGGCAGCATCTTCACAGCGGCTAACGACGTCCTTGAAGCCGCCGGTGGCTCAATTGTGCCCGGCACCCCCGTGACCATCATCTTCCCGATGAGAAAACTGGAGGCTAAGCGCTTCCGTGGGTGTTTT
>CAZQDQ010000030.1:0-11240 GCA_964592455.1 uncultured Pseudomonadales bacterium | reverse complement strand
AACTCAGTTTCTGGATTTTGGTTCCAAGAGTAGTTTCCAATTACAAAAGCACAACCACCAACAACAACCAAGATAAAAACTAAAGTTAACATCCAAAAAACAGCTGGCATGGTCTGTTTTAGACGCTTTATGTCTGAGGCAAAGGCCTTGAAAAAGCCAACAACATCTTGCCACATCTCTTGCGGATGGGTTTTCATTTCTTCTCCTTATAGGGGTTAAAAGAGCAGTTATAGTCCTATATTATACTACGTTTTAAACAGGCTTTAACAAATCCTAAAAATAGAGGGTGGGGGGTTAGGGGTCTGGCTATATATTCTGGGTGGTATTGAACGCCGACAAAAAAGGGGTGACCTTTGATCTCGATTGCTTCGACCAGCTTTTTGTCTGGTGAAAGTCCAGAGATAATGAGACCGTGATGTTTTAGTTTTTTGAGATACTTGTTATTTAGCTCGTAGCGGTGTCTGTGTCTCTCGTAGATTATGGATTTTGACGATCCGGGCTGCTTTAATAACGTATCTGTTAACCATGGTGATTTTTTGGTGGTTGTGTATTTTTTATAAAGTCTTTTTAAAAGAGTGTATTTTTTAAGTCGGCAAGGATATGATCCAAGGCGGATAGTACCACCATACTGGTGTTTTTTAAGAAATTGTTTTTGTTTTTCCATTATGTGAATAACTGGGTATGGAGTTTGAGGGTCAACTTCTATTGAGTTTGCGTTTTTTAACTTGCAGACGTTACGAGCAAATTCTACAACAGCCATTTGCATACCAAAACAAAGCCCTAAAAAAGGAATTTTGTTTTTTCTGGCAAAATGGACGGCTTTTATTTTACCTTCTACTCCGCGACTACCCCACCCTTGAGGAATAAGAATACCGTGAGAATTTTGGAGAAGATGTCTATTTTCTTTAAGACTTTCGCTGTCGATGAACTGATGTTTTATCTTTATTTTTAGTAAGTTAGCTGCCTGATTTAAAGCTTCGACAACGGAGACATAGGAGTCTTTTAAAGTAAAATCTCCAGTCTTAAAATATTTACCAACAAGAGAAATTACAATCTCCTTCTTTGTTTTACTTCTTTTTGTTGCCACCAACCACCTTTTGAGTTTTTTGGTGACTGACATGGGGTGTAGCCCTAATTTTTTTGATAAACTTTGAACTAGTTTCTGCTTGTTTAAGATGAGCGGAACTTTGTAAATGTTTCGGATATCGGGACAAGACAGAACTGACTCTGGTTTTAAATTACAAAAGAGGGCTAATTTTTGCTTTCTTTTTTCGTCGATTGGTCTTTCTGATCTGGTAATTAAAAGGTCTGGCTGGAGGCCCATACCTTGCAAAACTCTGGCTGATTGTTGAGCTGGTTTACTTTTGAGCTCACCTATAGACTTAATCACAGGTAAATAACTGACATGCAGGTGAAGAACTGGGTCAGAATTTTGGAGTTTAAGGATTCTATTAGCTTCGAAGAATAAGATGTTTTGATACTCTCCAACAGTACCTCCCAGCTCTATAATGACGATATCAGAGTTGTTACTTTCACCAGCCAACTTTAGCCTTCTAATTATTTCATCTGTAACGTGGGGAATCGCTTCAACGTCTTCACCGTGATAACCAAAACTTCGCTCACGGTCGATGACTGCTTTGTACACTTGGCCAGTAGTGAGGTAGTTAACCCTTTTTAATGATTGTCCAAGGAAGCGCTCGTAATTTCCTATATCTTGATCTGTTTCAAGTCCATCTGAAGTCACAAATACTTCACCGTGCTCTTGCGGCCTAATTGTGCCAGCATCGATATTGAGGTACATGTCAACTTTGACGTTGCAGACTCTGAAGCCTGCTAGTTTTAGCAGCATTCCCACTGAGGCAGAAATAACTCCCTTGCCGAGACCAGAAACAACTCCACCAGACACAAAAATGTATCTCATGGAATTTAATTTTAGCTTAATATGAAGGTCAAAGATAGATGGTCTTTTTTACGCAACTGTTGACTTTGGTAGGTTTAGAGTGGGTTATTTTACGGCATTGACAGCGTAAACAACTTTGCCGGCTGGTGCTTCTACCTCAACTGTGTCACCAACCTTTTTGCCAATAAGTGCCTTACCTAAAGGTGATTCGTGGGAAATCTTTTTGGCGGCAGGATCAGCTTCCCATTCACCGACAATCGAAAATTCGTGTGATGTACCGTTTACTTGAACTGTAACGATACTGCCAATACCCACCTCATCATCACCACCTCTTTTAATGTCGACGACGACAACTCTGGAAATAATGTCCTTGAGCTCTTCAATTCTCCCTTCTAGGGCTGCTAAGTCTTCTTTGGCGGAATGATATTCAGCATTTTCAGAAAGATCTCCAAACTCACGAGCTTTAGCCACGCGATCGATGGCCTCTGGCAGACCTGTTTTTTGTAGTTGTTCGAGTTCTTCTACCAATTGGCGGTAGCCAAGAGGGGTCATTTGAACTCTTTGGGTGTTTTGTGACATAGGTTTTGTATTTTGGTTACGATTTATAAATATAAAGCACAGATTATTAATGTCAAGGCGTAATGGTTGTGTATGTTTACCCCTTAATAATTAAAAAACCAGCCGCACTGATAAGATGGCTGGATATCTTCTTTATGTTAGAGCTATATTTTACCTTTTTGGTAAACAGGTGTCAAGTTTAGCTTGCCTTATGGGATTGTTTTTAGGCACAAAAAAGCCACTCATTGGTGGCTAGAAGGGGATGACTTTTTTAAAAAGAACTGGGAGTAAACGAAGTAGCTTGTGGGTCCAAAAAAGCTGCTTAGGATGGCGCTAAAGAACATAACGAGAACAATACTGTTTTCCTTGCCGATAGCAAGTAGCTGGGAAAAAGCGCCAATAAAAACGATCAGTGAGAGTGTAAAAAACACCGGGGTGAGTGCCAAAAAAGTAAAAGCAAGGACGTAAAAAATGTACTTTAAAGTGTTCACAAACTACTCCTCTTGATGAAAGATCTAATTTTATTTATTAGCCGGTGGTGGAGCATTAATTGCTGTTTCTCTTACAACTCGACCATACTGAGCATGGGAAGCGATCATCGAAAGCAGAAATAAAATGATAAAAAGTACCAATACCATAGGTGAGATGATAATTTCGGAAAACAAGTATCCCAAAAATATGCCGATTAAACAAAATCCGAATATCACGGCCCAGATTGGTGATAAACCAATAGTTAGTGCGCCAATTAGCCAAAACAGAAATTTAACCACTTTCATACCGATTATCCTCCAAATTTAAATTTGCTTGAGTGGATTATACAGCCATCTTCGCTTAATGAGCTAAAACTTTGATAAAATAAGTCGAGCTTAATTGGTTCCGTCGTCTAGTGGTCTAGGACACTTGGTTCTCATCCAAGAGATCGCGGGTTCGACTCCCGCCGGAATCACCTTGCAGAAGTTTTCCGAAATTTTCGGATCTGTCGCCCGTGCGCCCGCCCACGCACGGAGCGATGCGAAGGGCTTTTTTAACTCTCCCGTAAGTTGTTTATCTTTCAAAAAGTAGTTCGAGCCGATGTTTTTAGCGAAGATTCGCAAATCTTCGCTAGGGGTATCCGGTCGCGCGACTTTTTGCGCCTGCAGGGCGCAATGTACGAATTCTGTCATGGGTTCGAGCCAACTCGAGTCACCTGATTTGTTTTTGGCTATCTTGTCTTCGAAATTTTTCTTTTCGGTGAAGAGTTGGTTCTTTTTATCTTTGTAAATTTGAGAGTCGATAGTGCCGTCAAGATAGCTATCAAGAAGTAGGTTGAGTTTTCCATCTATCATTTGAATATCAAACTTGAGTTTGACTAAAGAGGATTCCGCAGATTGCTGTTCTACTAATTTGTCTCTTTCCAACCAACTGAGCCAATTCTTTCTCCATGCGTTTGGTAGTGTGGCAGAAGAAACAAATCTGATCAACTGATCTTTTAATTTTGTTTCTTCTAAGTACGGCTGAGAACAGGGTTTAAGCTTTTTAGTACATCTGTAATATTTGAAAATTTGTGTGCCACCATGTTTGTAGTGTTTGGTATGTGTCTCAGCTGTAATACAAGCGCCACACTCTCCACAACGCATGAGACCGGAAAAAGCAAAGTCGTGAGATTTTAATTTCGAGACACCTTTTTGTTCTAGTTTCTTCTTTACTGCATTAAAGAGTTTTCTCGAAATGAATACCTCGTGTTTGCCTTCGAAAAATTCGCCGTTAAAGACCATAATACCGATGTAGAACTGGTTGGTAAGCATTTTATGGACTTGGCTAATGCCGACAGGTTTGCCACTTCTCTTGAAAATGTCACCTTTGGCAAGCAAAAGTGAAACATCGGCGAATGATACCTTTTCTTTGGCGAAAGTTTCGAAGGCTTTCCTGACGACTTTAGATTTTTCCGGGTCTACTTCAATACTCTTGGACAATTTATTGTTGAGGTAGCCATAAGGAGCTTGAGATGGCCAGACGCCATTCCGGATTTTTTGGCGGAGACCTCTCTTTACATTTTCCGATAAGTTGTCGACATAGTATTTACTTTGACCGAAAGCGAGATTGAGCATGAACTTTCCTTGTGGAGTGTTATCAAACCAGAAGGAAGGAAACTTGAGGTCAAGGAGTTTACCTGTGTCGAGAAGGTAGATGAGGTATCCGCCATCGATAGAGTTGCGGGCAAGTCTATCGGGATGCCAGCTAAGAATGGCGTCTGCCTCGCCACTTTCGATTTTGTTTAAGACTTCTTTGAAAATTGGACGTCCTGGAGATTTGGCTGTTCTTGATTCAGAAAAAGTGGCGACTATCTCAAGCTTTTCTCTGGTGGCGAATTCTTGTAGTTCAGCAATTTGCGCTTCAATGGACAAGACTTGTTTGTCTTTCTCATCTGTACTCTTTCGACAATACAATATGTATTTCACTCTATATTCATTTAACCATATATTTCCCGAAAGAGTACAGATGACAAACTAGTCTTGTTCCCCGTTTTGCGTTGGCGGTTCTTTTTCTTTTTAGAAAGTAAACAACTTAAAGACCTGAGCATCGCTCCGTGCGTGGGCGGGCGCACGGGCGACAGATCCGAAAATTTCGGAAAACTTCTGCAAGGTGAGGTGTTATAACGAAATTCGAACTTATTTTCGGGACCATTACTAATTAATGGCTCACCGCTCGGCAAAACTTGCCTCGCGGTTCGCCAACCCCGCCTGCCGTAAACATCGGCTCGAACGGCACCACCGCAGTGGTGCAAAAAGAACCGCCAACGCAAAACTTTTCCTATAGTATTTCAAATTCTTCTTATATTCTATCTAGTGATAAAATTTGGTTGATAAATGAACATCCAAACTGGGAACATCTGGTATTCACCTCCAAAGGTATATCAGTATATTCAAGAAGAATATCAAGGGGGCACAAAAATAAACAATTTATTAAGTCAGGAGATTGAAGATATTAGACTGGCTGCTATCACAGGGTTGGTTATGTTCTCAATGAATGGCATGCCTGCTTTTGTTCAGCTTCACAAACCTGATCCTCCGGATGCGATTGTAATGCAGACAAAGATCCCGTCAGACGGTGTTGCGTGGACGACATTGTTAGAAATAACAACATATACTGGTAATCCTCAAGAAACATTGCTTACAAGACTGAAAAGAAAGAAAATACCTGAAGGAATTAAAACTCTTTCTCCTGAATACGTTCTAGTAATTAATTTAGGCATAAAATTCAATATAGATGATGAACTTATACCTATCAGAGATTACTTGGCTAAAAATCATGTTGACTTTCCTGTTTGGATAATTCAAGAAAAGAGTGATCATCCTGACACCATTGCAGAAGTAATACTAATTGACAGACATGTGAGAAAAGAACAAATCAATATTGGAGAACTTGCGTTTAGATACACTAAACAAAAAATATTTGGTGTTGTTGAAACAAAGAGACCTACTTCTAAAAATCAAATAAGATCACTACCAAATACTAACAAATACCCTCCACCTTGGGAGACGATTGTATAATAAAATGTCAATAATACTCGGTGTTCATTTAGTTAAAAAACTATTCTTAATATCAGATACAAGAGCCACTATAGAATACAAAGATGGACGAAAAGAGTATTGTGACGATTTAATAAAAGTGTTTAGTATAAACAGAAGAATTTCAGCTCTTGGAGCAGGTTCAGCTTCCCCAGCCGCATTTGTTCTTAAAAGGTTAAGGGATAAAGTTGGGGAAAATGGGTCACTGGACGATCTAAAAAGCATCATAAATACCAACATTAAACAAATAATTACTGAGTATGTGGATAAAACTGGCAAATATGGCGAAGTTGCTCTAATTATTGCAGGGTATAACCCAAGTAAGTTAAAGGTGGTTGAAAGTTCTGATCTGGGAAAAGCACTATCTGCAGAGCTTGTCGCAAAGGGTGATGGCTCGGGTATGCAACAGGTCATTGATGTTGACATCAAAAATTCACTCGTCAAAGCTATTTTGAGAAAAGGCACACTTAATAGGGGAGATGTCGTGGAAATTGAAAATACTACTGACTCGGGTATGATCTCTATTAAAATTGATATCCGTAACAATAGATTCCAAATGGATACAGTAAAATGTTACGATTATGTCGTTTTTCATCCAAAACAAAAGTTTACAAAAATTAGCATTCCAATAGAATTAATTTCTCAGGTTGAGTTTGGTTACAGAAAATCTACTGACTGGCAAGACATTCTTTATGGAGACTCCGAAAAATTACTTAGCATTGTTAATAAAGAAATTAAAAAGAATGACTTTGAGACGGTTGGGGGGAATCTATTTATTGGACTTGCTACACAAAATGATTATTTTATCTATCCTACTGGCGACATGGCAACTATCAAGAATGGCAAAATAGTATATGGAGGATCAATCACGAATAACCAAGGAAAAATTTGTTACAAATTAGAAGACGGCAAAGAAGGCAAATATAGGTTCCTTGAGGACTTAGATGAAAGTGAATTAGACCACCTGAGTTTATAGAGCGCACTTTGAGCACAGCCTTAAAAAAATATCACCTTCTGGCTGGGTAGTCTGTTATCTGGACTATAATCACGTTATGTACAACATCTATTGTGAGAGTAGTCATGGTGGCGGAGGTGAAGGTTATGAATCATGGCACGCACGTCGCGAGGAAGAGCCAGAGGAGGATGAACAAAATCAAGAAACAGAAAGATCATCTCAAGAAATAATGGAGTCTTTACCACAGTATGAAAAAATGATGAAGCTGTGGGCCGATATCATTGAGAAAGGGGTATCTTGGGATCCTGGGATGTTAGCGACAATGAGATTACAAGTTAATGATCTATTGATGGCGTTAGGTCTAGTGGACGAAGATGGGAAATGTGATGTAAATAAGCTTATGGATTTTGCTGTGTTAGTTTCTAGATACAAGGAACTGCCAATTAAAAAAGATGATTATCCTGACAGAAAATCTTTTATTAAGGGAGTAAAACTTGCGATAGAAGAAAATCCGGAACTTTTTGATAATCTTGAGGGTAGAGATGGAAAAGAAATTGGTGATTATCTATACGGTCTTGGGATAGTAATGGATACCCAAATTGTTTATGAGAGTATTTTTGAGAATGACCCAATAGCCTACGGTAGGAATGGGAAAGTGGAAAATGGTAGACATCGAGTTGCTGTTTTGAGGTCTTTTGAAAAATGTGGCTATATTCAAAATAGACCTTGGGTAAAGAGTGTTACCGAAAAATAGATCAATCTTATCTTTTATCTCTAAGTTGCTCTTTGAGTGGATCAAAAAGCATGAATTCGATTCCCCCATCCGCTGCTTCATCCAGATTTAATTTTCCTCTCAAGTGAGCCTCCTCATGTTGATATAGCCTAGCCAGAAATCCATCAAACCTTTCTTTGTGGCTTTGTCCGTCCGTATCTATCCACTCCATAACAACCCAAACTGACCTTTCAACATCTGCGGACATTATTCCCGAACTCAAGCAAAGTTCACGATAGAAATTTGTCTCACCTGACCTTTCAACAATTTTTGGATTAATAAATGTCTGCAGCTGGTTCTCAACAAAGGTTACAAATACTGCTTTGTTTTCTCCTATTTGAGGAGCAGCAAAGCCTCGACCATATCCAACCGCTTCTCGATAACGCAACAATACTTCACCCAAAATCTTTCCCAACTCAATACCTTCCTCAATGGAGACTTCTTCGGCTACTTGCCTAAGTACAGGATCACCTGCATATCGGACTTCTGGGAATTTCTCTAATGTCTGTTCAAATCCCTTAACCCTTTCGAGTAGTGCTTCTTTCATGCTTGAATTTTACCACTTGAAGCAGATATAAATTTTACTTAACAAAAGAAGGGTTCTATGTATGGCCTGGGGTACTACGGTCTTGATTTTTTGATATACAAATTTAATCCATGTCCTTCTGGTAGTCTACTCGTGTGTACTGTTAAATTAACTTGTTTTGCTAACCGATCTAGCGCGGATTGTTTCATCTCAGTTGTTTTTGTGGCTTGTTTATCTACTACTAGTTGTTGCAGCTTCCACAATACGGAATGCCAATCCCAAAACCGAGCGATAGTGTCTGTATTAAGCTCCAGGGCATTCTTTTTGATGTCTTCCCAACTAGCGTCTTTGATGGTGTTGTCAAATTGTTCCTTTTGTCTCACGACCTCATCCCTATATTGAGATGAAAATTTTCTTTCTATATATTCCCAAACCTTATGTTCAGCTTTTTCGGCATCTTTATATGAACTTTTCCTTTTTTTCTTGTGATTTACATCAACAGAATCTGAATCCATACTTTCTCTAAACTGCTTGTCTCTAAATTCTCTTATTTCATCAAAGATAGGAGTTTTGCCATCCCAATTGAATCCATTCAAGGTTGGATATATCCATGAAAGATGTTTAATGTGATTTCTAATATTCTGTTGTTGTTTGTCGCTTGTGTATTTGTGAACCTCTCGTACAAATGCAGGTATTGGAAGAACACTGGTTTTAGAGAGGAGGTGCCGAGCTTGGTCAATTGAGATTAAGCCTGATTTGAGCCCATACTCTATAGCACTAAGGTGAGATTCTACTTGCATCTTGGGAGTCTGCTCATAAAATTTTCTAAATGATTCATTGGAAGAAAACCCTCCAAACACCTTGTGTAGTGGATGATTCTCGGGTAAGTCTCTACTCATCACAAAGGTGCCACCAAAAGGTGATCGTATTGCCCCTGCTGGTACAGCATCCCAAGATATTCCGTAAAATTCACCCCCATCTGCTAACTTGTCTACAAGGTCTGTTATACATTGCTCAAAATTGGCTGGTGTAAGGTAACCGATCCCAAATGTTGAGAAGCTTGCGTTAATAGACTCCACTTTTGCCATTTCCATAAAACTCTTGAGAGTATGGGCTTTTGTAATTGTGTATCCGTAGTTTTCTATAGCCATATTACTTTTTTGGGATTGCTCACTACCAAACTCTTGCTCAGTTTTCTCCAGCAATTGACCCTGAGTTTGACCGTCACTTGCTCCAGTTACTCCGACAATGCGAACGTTTAGGCCGGATTGTTCTCCAAGAAGTTTGTGAAGTTTTGGAAACTCATCAGACTTAAGAAATGACTTGATTAAAATTCCATCTTTTCCGCTGCCAATATCAAAGATAACAATCTCTCTGTTGCCTTTGGAAATCTGTTCTGTCAAAATTTCAGAAATTTTGTCATCTAGGTGGAGGTTGCGGAGCTGTTCAGGAAATTCTTCAGATGTCTGAACGTTCCATCCTTTCTCAATCCAAGAAACTCCATGCTGTTCGTTGAGACCTGTATATATACGGGGTGGTTCATATCCAATTTCACCTTCTGCCATATGTAAATATTAACAGTATTTTTAATATTGAAGCTTTCAATATTTTGATGTGCCTGCGAAGCAGGCACATGGCTGATAGGCCAATGCTGTCTCAAGTCTTAAATACCCACTGATAAAATTCTCTCCTAATCAGTGGGTACTTTATGGTGAGCGAAGCGAGCCATATATTGAGATAGCTTCGCCACAACACTCTCTGTTTCGTTGTGGCGAACATAAAGATGCGACAGCGATAGCTGGCGCTTGCTCGCAAGAGCAATTATCCCGACCGAATTGGAGTTACGAAGTTTCGACTTTGAGGTCGGGATACTGAATTTGTATTCCTCACCGACAACCGCAGTTGGAGGTGAGGTGTCGCGCGACCGGATAAACCCTGCCGGCTGGCGGGGTTGGCGAACCGCGAGGCAGATATGCCGAGCGGTGAGCCAATTAGTTATAATTTTCTCGAAAATAATTTCGAACTTCGTTATAACACCTCACCTCAAAGAAGTTTCGCCCAGATTTCTGGGATATAATCTCGCTATGGATGGTGTTTATTGTGAAAGCAGGTATGGTGGTGGGGGTGAGGCTTATGAAGCCTGGCATGCTCCTAAGGATGATGATCTGGAAAATGGAGAACAAGATCAAGAAAGAGAGAGACTATCTCGAGAAATAATGGAATCCTTACCTCAGTTTGAAGAACTAATGAAGCTTTGGGCAGAGATTATTGAGAAGGGAGCATCTTGGGATCCTGGAATGTTGGCGACAATGAGGTTACAAGTAAACGATCTATTGGTAGCTTTAGGGCTGGTGGACGAAGATGGAAAATGTGATGTAAACAAACTTATGGATTTTGTTATACTGGTTGCCCAATACAAGGAATTGCCAATAAAAAAAGATGGTTATCCTGACAGAAAATCTTTTATTAATGGAGTAAAACTTGCAATAGAAGAAAATCCTGAACTTTTTGATGACCTTGAAGGTAGAGACGGAAAAGAAATTGGTGATTATCTATACGGTCTTGGAATGGTGATGGATACTCAAATTGTTTATGAAAATATTTTTAATAATGACCCAATTACCTACGGCAAAAATGGGAAGGTTGAGAATGGAAGGCATAGAGTTGCTGTTTTGATATCTTTTGAAAAGTGTGGATATTATCAAAACAGACCTTGGGTTAAGAGTGTTACTGAAAAATAACTACTGACTCCAAACAGGAAAAGTGTCTCATTACAATAGTTCTAATACAATCTGAATTAATTTTCTTCCAATACCAATACCACTACCATGGTAGGACTTGAAGATGTTGAAATGTTCTTCGGAGGAGTGATCATGTTTAGCTCCACATTGTGGACTATGTGTGTATCAATTACCCGTTGGTACAATTTGATATATTAGATATACTCAAGAAGTTCTTTAATCTAAACCTAGGAGGTCATC
>CAZQDQ010000029.1:0-11271 GCA_964592455.1 uncultured Pseudomonadales bacterium | reverse complement strand
AACTTAATTAACGAAATTATTGATAGACACAATGCTGGTAAACCATTAGACACAATGCTGTTTTTGGATAAGTCTGCTAGAAATGGGGCGTATATTTTTAGATGTATGTGGAATGAGCTGAAAAATAGTGGGGAAATACGGGGGGGGTAGAATTACCAGAAATTAGATTTATGAATATTGGGCTAGGTGAAGATGAGAAACACGGTGCAAAGGCACCAGAATACTACCTTAGAAGAAAATATAGATCTGAAGACTTTGAAGAAAAGAGAGTGCTAGTTGTTGATGAGTATGTCTCTAGTGGTGGATCATTACGAAGGGCTATGAAATCATTGCAGGATATATATGGAATTAAGCCGGATGGAATAGCAAACTTTGTAGGTCTACCGGAATGGTATGGTAGTACAGGTTCTGGAGTTATAGGTGTTACAGACTTTGAGTACAACCATGAATTTAATTCAGTTAAAAAAAAGATGCAAAGAATCGATTTGTTTACAGCTTCATCTATTTGGGAGGTGCATAAGACACTAAACAAAGAGACATTTGAGAGTGTTATAGGGAAAATTAGATTTGTTACATCAAAAGGCAAGTTCAACGAAGAAAAACTGGTCGATCAGGTTTTAAAATTTGTGAATGTTGACATTGATCGTGAGGATATTAAAAAAATTGTAAAATTTGTTTCGGACAATGAACTAAAAGCAAACGACGGTAAACATGTATGGCAGTTTGTTGATTCAGCTGGAGGTTTTACATCAAGAAAGATTGAGGATGATGAGCTGAATGCAAATGGAAGACTCTACAGACAAGTTTTGAAGTCCATTGTATCTTTATACATGTTCGAGAGACAGATGGAAAAAACTAAGAATTGATTTTAGTCCCAGGTGTAGTTTTCGAAGACCCAGTTGTAAATTTTTTCGGCTTCCCCAAAACGATCAGCACTATGGAGGAGACTGATAAGAATAGGGTGGGAGTCTTTTTCGGCGAGAACCACCAAACATTCTCCCGCTTGTGGTGTCCAACCTGTCTTGACACCATAAAACCCCGGCTTTCCTAGAAGAATGTTGGTAGTGCTGATATTGTAAACATTTCCATTGAGACTTTTTAAAGTTGCTTTTCTTTTGGAGACAATGTTTTCGAAGACAGGCCTATCTAAAGCTGATCTTGCAACCATGGTTATATCGTAAGCAGTGGTGTAGTGGTCTGGACTTTGCACACCTGAGACATTGCTAAACTTTGTATTTTCTAGACCAAGCTCTAGAACTTTGGCATTCATTTTTTCGATAAAGGCCTTGTAGCCACCTGGATAATTTTCGGCGAGGGTGACGGCAGCATCGTTACCAGAGGATATTAATAACCCTAAGATAAGGTCGCTTGCTAGTAATTGGTCACCCTTGAGAAGATCTATGGTATTACCCAAAGATTTCTGAGCATTAATTACTTTGAGGACCGAATCATCTTTGTAGTAGTCTAGTGCTACTAATGAAGTCATTATTTTTGTTAAGGAAGCTGGCTTGAGGCGTTTGTGTGGATTTTTGTCGTAAAGAACAATACCGGAATTTAAATCCATAACAAATACCCCAGTAGCAGTGAGGTTGAGTTTAGTAGCGTTCTCTTTTCTTTTTGGAAGTGGTGCATTTTCTGTGAAAAAAGCTTTGACTTGCGGTTTTTTTAGATCTTGGGTGAGTTTAACTGTAGGAAAAAAACTAAAAAAGAGAAAAAGAGGTATTAGCAAGAGTGTTTTCTTCACAGTATGATTTTATATTAGTTTTTCTTGGTCTAATAGTTTTTTTCTAATTTTGTTTTTTGCTCTGGTAGTTTTGACAGTATGAAGCCAGTTTCTACTTGCTGGCCTCATTGTTTTTGATTTAATGATTTCGACAACATCACCACTTTTCAGCGGTTGTGAAATGGAACCAATTTTTCCATTTATTCTGATTCCGGAAATGAAAAAACCTAAATTGGTGTGGACTTTGAAAGCGTAATCAATAGGGGTTGCGTTTTCTGGCAAATCAAAAACGTCGCCTTTGGGTGAAAAAACATAAATATGTTTGCTAAGAGCGTCTAGTTTTAGGTCTTTTCCTTGCTCGTGAGCCTCTTCGACTTGTTTTTTCCAATTTGATAGTTCTTTGACCCAAACCATCTTTTCATCTAGCTTAAAAGCTGTTCCGGACTGTAGTTGTTCATCTTTTGCGCCCGAGGCTTTGGCCTCTGTGTAGGCAAAGTGAGCTGCGGCTCCGTATTCTGCCTGTAAATGCATTTGTTTGGAGCGTATTTGAATTTCTAAAATGTTACCTTTGTGGTCGAAGACTTTGGTGTGGATAGATCTATAGCCATTTGGTTTTGGCTGAGCAATAAAATCTGAGATACCAAGGTATGGAACTGGTTTCCAGTAGCGATGCATGAGTCCAAGAACAGTATAACAGTCTGACTCTTCCTCGGTGATGATACGAATAGCCATAAGATCGTGGATTTTTGTTATGTCTCTGTCAATTTCTGGACGAAGTAATTTTTTGTATAAACTATACTTTCGTTTTGGCCTTCCGTCGGTTTTAGCGAGAATATGGTTTTTTGCTAGTATCTGCCTGATTTTGGTGAGAGAAACTTTTATATTTTCCTCAGAGTATTTAAGGTGAGGCTTGGCAACTTTTGTTATCCACTCGTGTTCCTCTGGATAAATGAATGGAAAGACTAGGTCTTCTAGTTCGCCTTTTAACTTGCCCATACCCAAACGTTCGGCTAATGGGGCGTAAACTTCTAAGGTTTCGACGGCTATCCTTTTTTGTTTGGAAATAGGAACAGCATCTAATGTCTTGACATTGTGTAGTCTGTCAGCTAGACGGATGATTACCACACGGATATCTTTTGCTAGGCATACAAACATTTTTCTTAAGTTTTCTAAAAAAACTTTGTCCTTTGAGCTTCTTAACTTGATAGTGCCAACTCTGTGAACACCTTCGACAAGACTTCCAAGGGCAGGTCCGTATTTTTTAACAATTAGTTCCTGATAGTTTTCTTTTACCTCTGGCAATTCGTGAAGAAGTGCCGCTTCTAAACTTAATTGGTCTAGACCCCACTCCGCAAGAATAATGGCGACTGAAAGTGGATGTTTGATTAGAGGCTCTCCAGTGTGACGTATTTGGCCTTGGTACTGTTTTTTGGCATAGAAATAAACACTTTTGATGCGCTTTAGGTTATAGATTAGCTGGTTTGACTTTAACTGCTTTTGTAATGACTTAAAATTTGTTGGCACCCGTTTATTTTATAGTAATTCTGATAAAATTTAGGCGTGTACAGACGACGACTACTCCCCGACGAAAAAACATTAATACCTTTGCCTCTGATAGAAACGTTTGATGCTTACGAGAAGGCGGGTTTTGAAATATATTTGGTGGGAGGCGGAGTTAGAAACATACTAGTAAATAGACGGCCAGAAAACTGTGATCTGACTACTAACGCAACACCAGAGCAAAGCTTGGAAGTGTTAAAAGACTTTGACCCTTTTTACAATAACGACTTTGGAACAGTTTCGTTTAAGGTTGTTGTTGATGGCAAGGATGAATTATACGAAGTAACAACATACAGATCTGAAAAAGAGTACTCTGATTACAGAAGACCTGATAATGTAACCTGGGGGAAAACACTGGATGAGGATATTGTGAGGCGGGATTTTACGATAAACGCGATGGTGGTAGGTAGATCTCCCCACTTCGCCCAGGCTACGCGGGGCAAGCAAAACAATGAGTGGGAGATTGTAGATTTAGTGGGGGGGATGGAAGACTTTGAAAAAGGGATAATCAGGGCTGTTGGTGATCCAGAAGAGAGATTTAAAGAGGACGCTCTAAGAATGATGAGAGCAATTCGCTTTGCTGCCAGAATGGGATTTAGTATCGAGATGAAAACTTTGAAGGCTATAAATACCTGGGCTAATTTACTTACTGAAATCAGCAAAGAAAGGATTAAGGAAGAGTTTGTAAAAATATTAGCTACAGACTACCCTGCTGATGGAGTAAGACTTTTGATATCAACAAATCTTATTTTGTACTTTTTGCCGGAATTGATGGAAGGCAAAGACACTCAACAGGGCGGACATCATGAGTGGACTGTGCTAGAACACTCTTTGCAATCACTTGCAAACTGCCCATCACCCAACCCGCTAGTCCGACTGACTGCACTAACCCATGATATTGGAAAGCCCAGGAGTCAGCGATTTAAATGCAGAAAGTGCGGAAAAGTTTACAAAAATTTATCTGACCAAATTTATAAGTGTGAGAAATGTGGATCTAGCCAGGAAACAAAAAGAATGATTACTTTTTATGGCCATGAAGTAATAGGGGCAAGAATGATAAAGGAAATAATGGAGAGACTTAGGTTTAGCCGAAAGGAGATAGAGAAAGTGGAAACCTTGGTACGCTGGCATATGTTCAACTACCAGCCAAGCATGACTGATGCCTCGATAAGAAGATTAATTAGAAATGTAGGTAAGGAGAATATCTCTGACTTGGTGCTACTTCGAATCTCAGACCGCAAAGGCAGCGGTTCGTCAACAACAAGCTGGAGATTTTTAGAGTTGCAGAAACGTATTGGGGAACAGTTATTTGAGCCAATGGAAATAAGTGACATGGCGGTAAATGGCAAAGATGTTATGGAAATATTGGGTATTACCCCTGGACCAATTGTGGGGAAAGTATTGAAAAATTTATTTGAAGAAGTCTTAGAGGACACTTCAAAAAATCAAAGAGAGTATTTAATAGAAAGAGTCAAGGAGTATAAAGTCTAATGAAGCTTTATCATCTCATTGATTCTTTTCCTCCGCTTAAGAAATGGATTAATACTCAGATTGAGAATAGAGACAAAACTATATTGGGCAAAATTATTCCTCCGCTTCGAGGCAAGGAAAGAAAAGTGATTGATGTTGGTTCTGGAACTGGACATACTGCACTGTCACTAATCAAGTTAGGACATAAAGTAACTTGTGTTGATGTGGAGGATATGAATCTTTTTGAGGAAACAAAACCGATTATTTATGATGGTAAGACCTTACCCTTTGCAGATAACTCATTTGAAGTCGCCCTTTTAGTAACTGTTTTACACCACACCCCTAACCCGGAAGTAGTTATTAGAGAAGTAAGCAGAGTAGCGAAGAGAATAGTGATTATGGAAGACACTTATAATAATCTTTGGCAAAAATATTTGACCTTTATCATGGACAGCATAGGGAATATGCAGTTTAAGAACCACCCACACAGCAACAAAACAGATAAAGAATGGAGAAAACTGTTTAAGAAACTTAGGCTAAAAGTACTGAGTGTAAAAAACAGAAATTTTTCTACTTATTTGAAAGCACAACTTATTTAGTTGAAAAGTAGTTTTTTAGGTCTTTATTTTTTCTCAAACAATTTATTCCAGACTACCAAGAGCGGGGCGGCAGTGAAAGTGCTGGAGTAAGTGCCGGTAACAGTACCAATAAGCAAGGCAAGCGAAAAATATTTTGTCGACTGTCCTCCCATGAGAAACATGGCAATGAGCATAAAAATGATTGTTAGTGAGTTGTTTAGAGACCTAACCATAGTCTCGGAAACAGCCTGGTTGACAAGATCTTCGAAAGTAACGTTTTTAATTTTATGACTTAGTTCCCTAATGCGGTCGTAAACAACAATAGTATCGTGAACAGAAAAAGAAAGAATGGTAAGCACGGCGGTGACAAAAAGCAGATCGACTTCGACGCCAGCGAAATGCCCTAGAAGGGAGAAAGAACCTAGCAGTACTAAAGTATCGTGTAACATTGCTAAAACAGCGCTAAGGCCGTATTTGAACTGCTTAAAAGCATAGCTGATGTAGATAAGGAGCATGATAGAAGAAAGGAGAAGGGCGTTGGTGGTTTTTTTGAGAGTTTCTTGGCCCAAAACAGGTCCAATAACCTCAAAACTTTGTAAATCTATTTGGCCACTGGCTGTGCCAAGATTTTGGGTAATTTGGGCCATTTCTTCTTCGGTTGTCTCTGACATTTTTAAGGTGAAACTAGTGTCGGTATCTAAGACGACTTGGGGATTTTTGGCTGATAAAGCCGAAAGCAGTTCTTGTTTTCTTTGTTGTGGTAAGTCGAATTCGGCCTGAGTGCCACCTGTAAACTC
Organism: uncultured Pseudomonadales bacterium; assembly: GCA_964592455.1. Lineage (GTDB taxonomy): Bacteria > Patescibacteriota > Microgenomatia > UBA1400 > MFAQ01 > MFAQ01. Next base: position 5,143 of record CAZQDQ010000029.1, on the reverse strand, counting down.
AATAGAGAGTTTTAAACCAAAAGTGATAAGAGAATAGACTCCAGGAATAATAATAAGGCTTGAAAGTAAAAAGTAGAGGGAGCGATATTTCATCCAGTTCATGTTTGTATGTTTTGTTGTTTTATTTATATAGATTTCCGCGTCACTTTGTTCCTCGCAATGACGATGGATTTATTTGCTGAGATTTGCCATTGTAAAAAAGACGAAGAAGGGTGCGAGTAACAACAATGCCAGTAAAAAGTGAAACTAAAATACCAATAATTAAAGTAAGAGCAAAACCCTTTACTGCTCCAGAAGTATTTAAAAAGGGCCAGTTTAGAGGGTTGAAGAGAATTAAGCCGGTAATAATGGTGGCGGTGTTTGCGTCTTTAATTGAGTCCCATGCTCTGCCAAAAGCTAACTCTAAGGCAACTTGCCACGGTCGACCAGATCTGATTTCTTCTTTGTAGCGCTCGAAAATAAGGATATTACTGTCCACGGCCATGCCAACTGAAAGTAAGAAGCCGGCGATACCAGGTAAACTTAGAACCACCTCGAAATATTTATAAATTGTAATTGTATAAAGACCATATAGAGCCAATCCAACTGACGAGATTATTCCCAATTTGCCGTAATATAGAACCATAAAAAGAATGACCAAAAGTAGACCAATACCACCCGCCATGAGACTCTTCTGAACAGACTCCTGACCCAAAGTGGCGGGGATATTTTTTTGGCTTAGAACCTTAACGGGAACGGGTAGAGCACCAGCATTTAACTTGATCGCTAGCTCTTTTGCTTCTTCTAAACTAAATCCGCCAGAAATAAGAGCCTTTCCATTTGGTATTTCTGATTCTATATTTGGCATGGTGATTGGATAACCATCTAAAAGAATAGCTAAAGGTTTGCCGATATTTTCTTTGGTTATTTGTGCAAATTTTTTAGTGCCTTCGTCGTTGAACTCTATAGATACGGCTGGGAGACTATCTTGGGTTTGAAAGGTAACCTGGGCTCTTTTTAAATCTGATCCACTTAGATCAGCAGGGTTGAAACCGATTAGTTTTGGTTCTTCTGTAGCTGTTTTTGTTTCACTGAATAGTGGATAAGCAAATTGCAGGTTGGCCGTTTCACCAATTAGAGCGATGGCTTGTTTGGAGTCAGTAACACCTGGGAGCTCGATATTTAGTCTGTATTGATTATTGTTCTGGAGAGTTTTGATGGAGACTTCGGAGACACCAAAAAGATCAATCCTTCTACTGACAACATCTCTTAGTGACTCTAAGGCTGATTGCTTGTCCGAGTCCTGGATTTTGCTCATGTCTGTATCTAGAACTACTTGTACACCGCCTTTGATATCTAGACCTTGTTTTATTTCGATTTCCTTTGAGAGATCTATTTTGCCTAGTTTTAAATTTGGTCTTGGTAAATTGAAATACTTTAGATCTGTAGGTAAGGAAATGTACAAAGAAATGACTGTAATAACAGTAATGAAAATAAGGTTTTTTTGCGGCTTGTTAAGAGACATATGAATCTATAATTATTTTTTGGCGGTGTCTTCTGGCCTGGTTGACATAAGTGAGAGTTGAGAGCTATCTGGAAACTCTAGGAGGAGTGAAGACTCGTCGTGGAAGACTAATTTTACCTGGTCACCGACTTTTAGAGATAGCCTTTCAACAAACTTTGAAGGAAGTGTAACGCCTAATGAGTTGCCAATACGAATAATTTTCTGTTTTGGCATTAGCTTTGTAAATTGATCTCGTCTCCTATTAACCTAACTTTTGGTTGGAGAAGAACTTTGGTAATAAATGGATCTTGATGACTTTTACGGTAATTAAACTCGTCTTCGGTCATGCAGGAATAATTTATTTCTGTATTTAACAGTTTTTCGATAGACTTTGTTAAAACTGCAACTTGAGGCATAATTATCTTGCCGACAATTAACAGATCGACATCTTCTGACTTTCTTTCTAGTCCCCTTGCGAGTTTTTGGGTGACAAAAAGATACTTGACAAACCCTAGCTTGTTTCTGCTTTTGGTTACAATTTTACCGACACCAGTAGATTTGGTAACTAGAGCAACTAACTCTGGATAAAGATGGTAGTTGGTTTTTACTGAATAATAAAGTCTGTTACCTCTTTTTTCACTTTGTAGTAAACCAACTTTAAGAAGATTTTCCAGCTCTCTTCTAATGGCGTTGATTTCTTCTTTGGTCATTCTTGTTAACTCGCGGACATAGTACAAACCGCGAACATTGCCTAAAAATATTTTAAGCAATTTGACACGAACTTTTGAAATAATTAAATCAGAGAGTTTGGCCATATTAATTTAGCTGGTCTCAAAAGATGAGACGCTGGGCTAATTATATATGACTTTGTTGCCTGTGGGTAAAATACTTACCCAGAACTGGCCAGGGGCAAAGGTAATCTCTTTGCCAGCGCTGTCAGAAAAGATAGTGCGGTCCATTTGTTTGGTTTTTTTCCATTTGATGTCTTGGGCTACTCCGTCGTGGAAGTAAATACCAGTACCTTCGCCTATTACGTTGTAATACATATGTTTGTGATCATCTAATGGACCTTCTTCTTTTGCAAACTGAACAATGACGTTGGTAGCAGATAGTTGTTTTTTGGTTTCGTGGTCGATGTGAGCGGTAGAACCTTGGGATCTTAAATAGGTTTTGGTGGTTGGATCATATTTCCAGGTGACAGAGAAGTCTGGATAGTTTTTCCAGAATTCGTAGCTTATATTTGTGGCAGGTGAGGTTTTGGAAGTATCTGGAGTACCTATTTTCCAAGGTTTAAAAGCCGAGATCCAGGTTTTTCCATCGGTGCCAACTCCGGTATAACCACGTTTGGCAGCCTGCCTCCAAGCATCTGGAAGCGACCCCATCATGGTGTGTTCCGTAGCGACATCACGACCGAGACGGTCTTCGTCCCTGAATAAGACTGGTTTGCCTATATCGCCGATAGTATCGAAGTCGTTGCCACCTGGTTTTCTCCAACCTAACTTTTGGAGTTCCTCCAAAGCCCAGGCTTTTTTGTTTGAAGTGCATTGACCACTAGCTTCATCTCTACTACAGTTGCCCCCGCCGACGTGCATGTAGATCGGAGTATTGTATTCTGTGGCAAGATTTACAAAGTAGATGCGAGCACTACGAACTGGGCCAACTTTTGCGTTGTCTGCTTGAGCGCCACAATAAAATACACCCATAAAGCGGGTGATGCCCCCCTCTGCGACCGCCTCGTAGACGATGTCTGACGCGCCTAATCCAGACTGTGGCCTGGCGTCTAGTGAGTTTTCGATCATGGTTAAAATTGGGCGTTTTTGCTCCCAGAGAGCTTTTTCCTCTTTGCTAAACAAGGCCCCGTTGATGGGACAGATTTCTGTTTTTGGTTTGTCTGCAAATTGATTGAAACCTGCAGTGACCCGATCCTTGTCAACGGTGGCATTTGGGGAGACAAGAGGTGAGTCTGGTTGGGTGGGGTAAAAAGCATAGGTTAAGCCAAATGAAACTAGGTAGGTGACTAACAAGACGGCAATATTCTTAAAATTAAAAAATCTGGTATTTTCCATGATTACTTTAGTGCTTCCTTGATAACTTGTTGTTCTTCCTTAGAAGTTGCCTGACCATCTACCTGACCTAAAACAACTTTTTTGGCGTAAAGACGGGTATTCTCCCGACTATGTAAAGAGCTTATCACAATTCCATCTCCTTTTTCATCTAGTAAAGCGAGAGTAAAACTTTGGTCTCCGCCAGTATCTGTGAATGGGTTGTACCTGGTGAAACCTATTTTTTGGAGATGTTTTTTGTTTTCGGTTATTTCGTCGTTTAGCTTGTCGGAGAGTTTACTGATACTTTCTGAGTTTTGACTAGATAATGAGATGAGTTGGTTGAGACTGGAGAGTAGATCTTTTTTGGAGACATCCTTAGTTAAACTGGCGTAGTGAGAAGAGAGTCTGTAAAAAAGAAAGGATAGAACTAGTACACCAAATAAACTAAGAGCAGAAAGAATAATTGGCAAGGACATATGAGAAATTTTACTATACAATTTGTTTGAATATGGTTAGAAAAATAAGAAGAACAAAAAAACAGAAATTAAAAAGTTCTACACAAAGAGAAGGCGGTTTTGTGATTAATAAGGAATGGCTTGGAGATAATAAAGTTAGTCAAACAGTTACAAAAGAGGTCAAAGCGGATAGTAAATACTTTCGTGCGGACTTGACAAAGACATTTGTGCTCACTATGCTTGTTCTAGCCTTGGAACTAGCCTTATGGCAATATTTAAACTAGGCTAACAAATATGAAAGGGGGTGAACCAAGTAAATGCAGATCTATTGTGTAAAATGCAGAGCTAAAAAAGAAGTTGATAAGTTTGAGCAAGTCACCATGAAAAACGGCAAGCCTGCCGTAAAAGCTGTTTGCCCAGCCTGCGGTACAAAAATGTTTAAAATCGGCGCTAAATAAAAGCTGCCTGATTTTCAACTCAAAAAGTCCCGACTTGTGCGGGATTTTTTGCGATAAAAAAGCCGGTATTATTCGTACCGGCTTGGGAGATTTTCTAGTCCAACAAATATCTCAAAAAAGCAGAGAAGGATGAGGGCTAAGGCAAGAACAAACATGATTGGGAATCGATCGTCGCTATCTAAGGTAACCTGCTCGGGGTTGAGCGGATCGTAGACAACCTCAACAGGGTCACTTTCTGCAAGTTGACCGATGTAGAGAGAGGTGTTGATTGTGCCACCGTTCTCGGTTTTGAACTCGACCCAAGAAGTCATGGGGCTGGCTTTGAAATAAGTAGTACCAACTACATTTGCGGTGGTGTGGACACCTTCTCGCCTGAGGTTGTCGATTCTCTGTTCCAATCTAAGGTCACCATATCCTGACATAAGTGCGAAAAATAGCAGGACAATAACAACGATCCAAGAGGGTTTGCGTTTACTGACACTCATTAAACCCATCCTTTCTTTTTAAGCTACAGTTTTATAGGAAAACTTGAATGATTAATTGTATCATCAAGAACACCAAAAGTCAATGTTATGGGTCAATTTTGTGCCTACTTTGAAACTTTTTTGTACCAATCCTCGAAGACTTTTTTGAAAATATCTTTGCTACCTAAACCGATACCCAAACCCAAGGCTAGCACGAGGGTGAGAATAAAGCCAACAT
>CAZQDQ010000028.1:7894-11333 GCA_964592455.1 uncultured Pseudomonadales bacterium | reverse complement strand
TTCATAAGTAAAAATAAATAAAAAACAATAAATTTTAGTAAAGGCTTGTCGTTAATATTAGAAATATAAATATTACTTCATTTACTACTATTCTCCTTACTCGCCATAGTTAATGATTATACAAACAAAAAAAGTAAAACCGATATAAATATAAGCAAAAAACAAAATTTAAGCACAAAAGTAAAATTAGCAGTAAAACATACATTTTGACAATAATGCAAAAAAAGATTGAAATATAAAGAAAAAATCCTATCTAATAATACTAGTGCGGTAAAGATCTACATTCTCCAAGGCAACACCTATACCTTTTATTACACACATATGCGCTTCCTCTGCAACAAAAGCAGGCACTCCAGTCTCTTGAGTAATTAAACGATCAAGGCCACGCAAGGTGGCAGTGCCTCCACTCATAACAATTCCTTTGTCTATTATGTCAGATGATAGTTCTGGTGGTACTTCCTCCATTACTTGCTTTAGCATGCCAATTATCTTTCCCAGCGGCTCTCTTATGGCCTCATAGGCCTCACTAGAAGAAAAAGTTATTTGCCTTGGCAAACCAGTAATGCTGTCTCTGCCAGTAACCTCCATGTACTCTTCTTTGCTTACTGGAATTGCCGAACCAATATTTATTTTTATTGTTTCCGCTGTAGTCTCTCCAATTACCAAGTTGTGTTTTCTTCTAATATATTTTGCTATAGATTCATCTATTTTGTTACCAGCCACTCTAACACTCTTAAAAGTAACTACTCCACCGAGTGAAATTACTGCTGCCTCCGAAGATCCTCCGCCCATGTCCAAAATCATATTTCCAGATGCCTCTGTTATCGGTATGCCAGCACCAATTGCCGCTGCCAGCGGTTCTTCTATTAAATAAGCACTTCTTGCACCACTCTCTAGTGTAGCTCCCAAAACAGCTCTCCTCTCTACTTGAGTCACACCTGCGGGAACACATACCATTACCTCCGGTTTAAATAGCGAAAAAGCACCAACTTTGCGCAAAAAATATTTCATCATTGCTTCGGTGACAGCATAATCAGCAATAACTCCATCCCTCATCGGCTTACTAGCCTTTATATTTCCGGGAGTTCTGCCTAGCATTTTCTGGGCCTCCCTTCCCACAGCCAGAACTTTACCGTCCACCAAAGACACAGCCACAACCGTCGGCTCTTCTAGTACAACCCCTTCACCAACTACATAAACCAAGCTATTGGCAGTTCCAAGGTCAATACCAATTCTTTTATTAAAACTAAATGACATTGACTCATTTTATCAACATCTTAATATATTTATAATATGTCAAAAATAGACAAAACAGATCATTAAATACAATCTGCAAAAAAAGGAGCCCACAAGGAGCTCCAAAAACCTTTCGTCAGCCGGTCATAAGACCGACTTGGGTCTCGCCACCGCCAAACAGAACCCAAACCTCATTTGGTGAGCAGACACGGACCTCGCCTGTCTCCGAGTTGGTAAGGGTCTCACTTGGCTCGTCACCACATCCGTTAGGACAGTCTTTGTCCCATTCCAGATAGAAGTTCTCCATCCAGATTGCGCGAGATGTTTCCGGGTTGACGTGCGACCGACCACAGGGCTGACAGAGATTGGACATTTTTTCTCCTTTTGGTTTTTGGTATTACTGGCCGGAAACACTCCGACCTTCGCCAAAAGAAACTTACTTCAAAAAAAACCATCAGGAATGTCCACATCTTAAGGTTCGCTGGCATCTTACCATCTATAGGCCAAAACGTCAAATTTTCCATGCTAAAATAGACCTTGTGAACACCTCCCAAAAAAGAAAGCGTCTCTACGTCAATATTGGCATTGTCTCCTTTCTCATCATAGGCACACTTATAGCTATCCAGTTTGCCAAGGGCTACAGACCAAGCCTAGAAAGCAAAACTATCCAAGGCACTGGCCTTTTAAACCTCACCTCATATCCTAAATCAGCCCGTGTCATAATCAACGATCGGCTCACAACGGTAACAGACGACAAACTATACCTTGCACCCGGAAACTACAAAGTTACCATCGAAAAGGACGGCTTTCGTTCTTGGACTAAAAACCTACCCATAAAACCAGAGTTAGTTACCAACACAGACGCCAGACTCTTTCCCATTATTGCTGCCACTAGCCCTATTACTTTCTACCAAGTCAAAAATGCTAGTATAAGCCCAGACGGTACTAAAATAGCTTACACTCTAAACAATACTACCCAATCCCAAAACAACGGGTTATACATATACTCCCTATCTAATAATCTTCTAAGTTCCAACAATATTCAAATTGCCGAAAATACTCAAAGCAGAAATTTTGCTGACAGTCTCCTTATTTGGTCTCCAGATGGGTCACAAATCCTCGCGGTCTTCACCGACAAAAACCTTGTCCCTCGTAGCCCAAATAGCGAAGTGGGAAAAATTATTTCCTCCCACGTCCTATCTACCAAAGAAAAAACCACAGGAACACTTACCGATGCTACTATACGGCTGCCCCTAATAATATCGCAATGGCAAGACCAATACATAAAGATTAATCAACCAAATCTTACTCTTGTCCCAGACTTTCTCAAAGAAATTCTCACCAACTCATCAACAAACGTTTATTTTTCTCCAGACAAAGAAAAGGTTGTTTACTCCCCGACAATCGATACAAACTTACCAGAAAACAAAATTGGCGCCCAACTTCCAAATATCAACTCTACCCCAGAAACAAGAAAACTACTAAAAGACAAAACATATATTTTTGATCTTAAGGAGGGCACTAACTACGAACTTACCCTTGCCAGCAAATCGGCTCAGATCCAAAAAAATATAATTCTAAGCGTCGACTCCACACCATCAGCCGATATTGTTAAACTCAAGCAACTCAAAGCCCAAACGGAGAGTTACTATACCAGCAATATTGTTTGGTACTCCAATTCACGACAGGTTATTATCATCAACGAAAATGGTATAAATCTTGTTGACTACGATGGTCAAAACCTGGTTAACATCAATCCTGCCAAGCCTCTAAATAACTTTTCTGTTCCCAATACAGACGGTACTAAACTGGTATCCCTTACCAATTTAAACCAAAAACCAGATACTTTTAACCTCATCTCCTTTGACCTGAAATAGATTTTTTCTTGTAAAATCAATTTTGCCTGCTGATGTAGCTCAGTTGGATAGAGCATCTCACTCCTAACGAGAAGGTCCCCAGTTCGATTCTGGGCATCAGCACACAGTCTAATATATTGAACTATCAACACTTTCGGAGTATAGCGCAGATGGTAGCGCGCGTCGTTCGGGACGACGAGGCCGTGAGTTCGAGTCTCACTACTCCGACCACAAAAAAAGGGTCCAGTTATCAACTGAACCCAAAAAAATCACTTAACAGTAATCCGGCCTTTTTCTAACTGTGCCTGCCAGTATGCCTTAGGCGCTCGGCAAACTGGGTCGCCGTT
>CAZQDQ010000028.1:2968-7884 GCA_964592455.1 uncultured Pseudomonadales bacterium | reverse complement strand
GACCGCCTTTCTTTTCTTATCATCAACAACCACCTGATAAGTCAACTTGCACTCCCCAGGTGAGACAACAACAGGATTTTTGTTGCTATCAACCAATTGAATGCTGGTACTTAACACTGCTACAAAATCAACCTCTGGTAAACCACCATCTTTCTTCTTCAATAACTTAAACCTTTCCAAGCTAATCTTGGGTGCGAACTTTTTCCAGTTGAGGTTTTTTAACATTTTATCTCTCCTACTTATTGTTTAAAATTTGAATAAGGTTTACCCCAAAACACAAAGAAACAGCTTTTTTAAAAGCTTCAAAGTGCTCAGGTTTGGTGAAATCCAGCAAGTGTAAAACCCCCAAAGTGTAATCTGTAATCGAACACAAATACTCACCCCGAAAGCGCACAAGATAAATTTTTCCTTTATAAGAAGGCAAAAGGCTTTCTGTGATCTGCAGTGTCCAGTCCGGCCCAACATTCTCAATCGCCTTAACTGGATTCAGTTCTTCGCCGCACAATCTCGAACATCTAACCTTGTCATCTTTAAAGTCCAGCCAAAAAGAGTGCTGATGGTTGTTATTTGCCAAGCTATCCTCCAAAAATAAGTTTTAAACGGTCTTTAGAAGCCTATTTTACCACGCTATCTAAAATCGCCAGATCTCTCTTCCTCACTATAAACCAACTCCTCGGTCAAGGTCTTGTATTTATGTATCTCACCTTTTCCAAAAACTATAGCAATTTCCCTTTCTACATTCTCCTTGCTATCCGAAGCGTGAACCAGATTGTTACCTCCACTCATACCCAAGTCACCTCGAATAGAACCAGCCTCAGCCTCGTAGCCCTTTCTAGTACCAATGATCCTTCTTACCAAGTCAACAGCATTGTATCCTTCCAAAACCAGGGCAATAATTGGCGTCCAACTCATATAGCTTGCAATTTTTGGAAAAAATGGAGCTTCCGCATACTGAAAATACCACTTTTTAAGCGTAGGCTCATCCATTTGAACCATTTTCATCGCCACAATCTTAAATCCTTTTTTTTCAAATCGAGAAATTATTTCCCCAATTAAATTACGCTGTATCGCGTCTGGTTTTATAAGTACCAAAGTTTTTTCCATAAAATATATTCTATATCAATAAACAGCTTCATGGTGGCGTATTGTTTCCGCCTCCCCATTTTCTTGCAAAACAACCCCCACCACATCCACCCGACATTGTCCTTTCCACCCACGCGAGTAAATAGCGTGAACATCTGGTGCAGGAGCGTCCAATTTTGACGCAGGTATGCGTCGCGACCCCGCCGTTTGCAAACGGCGCGGGGAGACAGAAGCGACTCCGAGTCGAAAAATTGGATGACCCGAATCAGATGTAACCGACAGTTTATTCATCTCAACAAAAACTTCCCCCATTCTCCTTACTTGTGCCAATTTACCCCTACTAACCATTTCTTCCGGTTCGCCAAAATTATGCCCAATTTTTGTTTTAACTTCCACAAATACCAAAATATCCCCGTCTAAGCAAACTATATCTATCTCCCCAAATCGAGTACGAAAATTGCGCTCAACAATAAAATATCCCATTCTTTCCAAAAACTCCACCGCCAAATCCTCCCCCCTGTTTCCCGTCAACTTGTTGTCTTTTTTCATCCAAATTAATTATAAATAAAATGACCTCCTCCCCGCACTACGCTTCGCTAGTACGGGGTTTCCTTTAGCGGCATCATGATCACCAGAGTTTGATCTGTTTCCCTAGGTCTCTCTTACCCTGATACTCTATGTACTTTCGGATCTTTTCTTCATTTAACCCAAGGGTTGATGAAAAATATCCGACACTCCAGATACCCTCGGTTGGATAGATATTTCTAATGAACTTAAACCTTTTCTTGATTAGCTTACTCGTTTCTTGTTTAACAGTCTGCACCACCCGTGAGACTGCTATGTTAGGCGGTATCGACAGTTGGAGGTGTACGTGGTCTTTGTCAGTATTTAACTCAACCAGCTGTACGGTGGGGTACTTCTTCAACACTCGTTGAACATATACCAAAAACATTGGTTTAACATACTCTTGGATATACTGTCTTCTATACTTTGTACCCCACACGATATGGTATTGGTGGGCAAAGACGGAGTGATTCAAACATCTGGAGATCATGATGACAAGTTACCACACTTGACGTGTGTTAACTTGAGCTCTCCACCCCCGCACTCCAAAAACTACAAAACCCCGCTGACGTTTTTTATGTGCGGGGTTCTTCGGAGGAAAGAAAAAGAGCCTCCGGATTTCTCCATCGGCTCAAGAAACATTTAAGCAACAATCGTTTCCAGTTCACCGGGATCTTTAAAGTCGTCTCTAGTAAACTGATAGATCGACAAAGGAAAATCTACTCCCGGGCGTCTGCGCCAAAACAAAAATGATTCTCCATTCGGCGAAACAACATACGGAACAGGTTTATCAAATGAAATTCCTTTCATTGTGTACATTCCAGTTTCCTCACGAACCGCAAATCCTTTTTCATTCATGCCAAAAAGGATTTTCTGCTTTGCCCAAGCCACAAACCAGTCCATGTTCTTCATTCCCAGAATCCAGCTCATATCAATATCCATGTCACTGGAAACACAAGGAATCTGCACACCATCATACTGACGAGATGAAGGCACCATGTTTTCTTCAATCAGTTCAATTTGCCGCAAGATACCAAAACCAGAAAGTGGCTCTGTCCAACGAGTCACATAAACAACATCACCCGATTTGGTTGCAATACTTACGACTGGTTCCATAGAGTAGCGGTGCATATAAAATCCAAGTGCGCCACGAAGCCAAAAAGTCGGGTAAGAAAAAAGGCGATCAACCCGTTCTCCACGAATCAACCAATCAACTTTTTCCTTGTATTGACTGATCATGTAAACCCCTCCAGCTGGCAGATTCGATGGAATCTGAATTCTCATTTTCCACTCGTTTGCCTTTGCACTTACCTGAGAATATTCAAAATGCGCAAATGAACGCAAAGTCTCACCAAACTTATCAAGACCCTTGCGCCAACCAAATTGATGAGCAAGAAAATACTTCTGATCTTCATGGGCAGTGTCCAAGCCCGACCAACCAACAGGTTTAACATTCATAAGCGGCTCACCTGCAACCAAACAACCCAAGACTGTGGTAATACCAACACCTTTCGACATTTAACTCTCCTTGTAAATTATCAAAAATACTTTATAGGTTACATTCTACCACAAAAGATCTTATTGCATCAAATATACTTATAGTATAATCTACCCGAAATACGCTCAAGTCTCTGAGAGCTTGACAAATAATAAATCATATGATATATTATGGGTCAGATCTCAAACCCACCTAACCCCCCAAGGAGAAGCACATGAAGTTCATTAACTGGTTAGTCAAGCTCCTCGGCGGTACCACCGCCCAGGAAACCGAAGCTACTGAGGCCGCCCTCAACGTCGTCTACCAAACTGGTATCCGCCAGATTTTGGAACGTGCCGTTGAAATGACCGCAGAAGAAACTGCTGCCCTCAACGCCACCGTTCGCGGCAGTCAAGCCGAAATTGATGCCGCCGAAAAGATCATGTTGGAACGCATCGCCAAGGCTCAGGCAGCTTTCGCCGAAGTCGAAGGTCCCGCACTCCAAGCGATCGAAGCTGCCGAAGGCAAGCTCGAAAACGCCAAGCGCAACGCCGACCTCTTCAGCAAAGTGCTGAACAAGCGCGCCGGCAAGTAACCGAGGCCAAATCCTCACCCCCCGTCCAAAATTGGACGGGGGATTTTTTTTGCCAAAAACTTGCAAAACGAAGCTACCTATGATAATATAGGACAAATTCTTGCACATAATATTTGAAAGAGGATAAAAATGTCTATTTTTGACAAAATTGCACAAGATATCATTGCTAAACAAATTAGCACACTCAAAGAGTCCACCAAAGATCTTTACACAGAACTCTCAAAGAGGCAGTCATCCGAAAAGAAAATTGATGCTTTAAAAGAATCCCTGAATAACGGTATAAGTTTTCTAAAGGGCATTAGAGAACAGCTCAATCCACTAATCGAACAGGAATTACTATTGGGTCGTGGCCTTACTTTGTTGATAAACGACGCCAATACCGCCATAGTCCTTGTCAGAGAGTATTATCGCTTCAAACGGATCTCTGAAATTCAAGAAATAACCAATGAGCTACTAAGAGACTTGCCAGACATAAACATGGACAATCTCTCAGCCAAAATTGACGAGAAAGAACTGGCTCAGACAAAGAGGCAGGATGTAATTGACAAGATGTTCACAAACAAGAATTAGATTTCCAAAACCGAGTGCCAAGTGCGCTCGGTTTTTTTGCCTAAAACACCCTCTCTCTGTATTGCAACGCTTCCGACAAATGCGAGCTCAAAATAGGCTCGATCCCTTCCAAATCTGCTATAGTTCTCGCCACTTTTAGAATCCTAAAATAGCCTCTGGCAGACAAGTCGAACTTTTCCATCGCTAGCCTCAATATTTTTGTTCCAGCCTCGTCCAACCCACAAAACTCCTTGGTCTGTTTGTTTTTCATCTGGGCATTACAGTACGCCTTAGACCCAGCAAAACGCACCCCCTGAATTTGCCTCGCTTTGACCACTTTTTCGCGAATACTAAGCGAGCTTTCCCCCTTTGGCATCACCCCCACAATCTTTTCCGTTTCCACTGCCGGCACCAAAACATGCAAATCTATCCTATCCAAAATAGGACCGCTTATCCGTCTTTTATACCTCTCAATTTCCCTACTTGTACACTTGCACTCCTTGGTCACATGCCCCAAAAACCCACATGGGCAAGGATTTACTGCCGCAATTAGCTGAAAATAGGCAGGGTAACTCATCCGCCCTCCCACTCGCGAAATCTCCACTTTCCCATCCTCCATCGGCTGCCTCATCGCTTCCAACACACTCC
>CAZQDQ010000028.1:0-2958 GCA_964592455.1 uncultured Pseudomonadales bacterium | reverse complement strand
CTCCGCGGAAACTCCGCCATCTCATCCAAAAACAACACTCCAAGGTGAGCCAAACTCACTTCCCCAGGCATAGGCTTGGTTCCTCCACCAATTAAGCCCGCAAGGCTCGTGGAGTGGTGTGGTGACCGAAAGGGTCGACGGCGGACCACAGCCTCCCCAGCCTCCATTAACCCAGCAGCCGAATAAACCCTGGTCACTTCCATCGAGTCTGCTTCTGTCATCGGTGGCAATATCCCGGACAAGGCTCGAGAAAGCATTGTTTTCCCCGACCCAGGCGGCCCAGACATCAGCATATTGTGCCCGCCCGCAGCCGCTACGGTCAAAGCTCGCTTGGCTAACTCCTGCCCCACAATCTCTCCCATATCAAACTCCGGCATCGCCATCTCTACTAGTGTTTTTATCTCAATGAGTTTAAGAGGTTCGATATGTTTATCTCCCAAAAAATGCACAATCAACTCTCGTAAGTTCCGAACCGGCATTACTTCTACTCCCGCTACTACAGCCGCCTCATTTGCCGACATTATCGATAAGTAAACTTGCTTAAAACCTTCCTTTTTAGCAAAAAGTGACACCAAAAGCGCTCCTTTACTGTGACGGAGACTCCCATCCAACGAAAGTTCCCCATAAAAAATCGCCGATCTGAGATCTGGTACCTGCCCGTCCGGCAGGCGGGTCTGAGAACTGACATCTATATCCCCATTTGCCACCAAAATTCCAAGGGCAATAGCAAGGTCATAAGCCGACCCTTCCTTGGGCACATCCGCCGGCGCCAAATTAACAATTATTTTCTTCTGGGGAAAATCAAAACCACTGTTTATTAAGGCAGTTTTTACTCTCTCTTTAGCCTCAGCTACAGCTTTGTCAGCAAGGCCAACAATACTAAACGAAGGAAAGCCTTTGTCAGCCACGTCCACTTCAACTTCTACCAAAAAACTCTCCAAACCCACACAAGCCACACTCATTATCCGTGCCAGCATAAAACCATTCTAAACCTTATTCGTTCAAAATTAATCCAAAAAGTGAGTATACTTACTGGTTACACACATCCTATATACTTGCAACTTAGCCACAAATCTGTTATACTTCCCTCCTGGACTGAACCTTAAATAAAAACCCAAAAAGGAGGCACAACATGTCTTACACCATATATCCAGTCAGACATGGCGCCTCTTTGGCCTATGTCGACTACGAAAATGACGACGTACCCACTTATCGTCAAGGACCCAACACCCCTTTAAGCGACGTAGGAAAGAAAGAATCCCACGCTGCTGGCAAACAATTGGCAATTTACAGACCAACACTTCTAATTGCCAGCCAGCTAGTAAGAGCCAGAGAATCAGCAAATATCATTGCAGAATACTCTCCTCTTTTTGTAAACACAGACTGGCGGCTAAACGAAATCAGCCGCCCCTCTGTAGATGGCCAAAACATCTACAGCGAAATAAATTTGGAGTACAAAAAGTGGCGAGGTAAAATGATTGAAGAAAAAAACTGGAAAGCGAAATTCACTTCGCAAGACCAGTCATTCTTCGAACATAAAGAACAGCTTGTTGACTTTTTAAGGGAGTCGGCAAAAGAATTCGACGGTCAGAAAACAGTTCTGGTTGGCCACAGTCAAAGTTTCGCCACCATCATGGCTGTAATTAAAAATGGCTATAACTTGAATGCGCATAGCTTTTTTGAGACCTTTAACAAAAGCTTCATGGCGAATGGTGCAATCACCAAACTAAGTCATGATCGAAGAGGTTGGAAAATTGACTTTTTCAATCGAACAAGCCACTTGTAATCCCGCAAACCATCGCGGGATTTTTTTGTGGGATAAAGTTGTCACTCGGAAGTGTTTGCAAAACATGCGACACAGAAGCAATTCAAAAACCGGCGCAGTCAGTCGTGCGCGCGAGCACGGCTTTTTGAATGCTTCGAGTCGCTACCTAAACCCGCCAGTATTTTCCCCCTCTCTCCTCCACTTGCCCCATCAAACTCATCTCTGTTAACTTCGATAACAACTCTGCCATATTTATTTTTAACAATCTACTTATCTCATCCACTGTTTTCGGCTCGTCACTAATTAGTGACAAAATCGGGTGAGAATCATATCGATCTGCTAAAAAAGATATCTGTCCAGAAGCTAAATTCATTTCCTTCAAAATGTCACCAACACTTGACACTAATTTTCCCTCCCCTCTTTTTATTAATCCATTTGTCCCCTCTGCCACTTTACTGGTTACTTGCCCAGGTACCGCTAAAACTTTTTTACCAAAGGCTCGAGCATATTTTGCCGTAATCAAACTTCCAGACTTTTCCGCCGCCTCCACCACCAATACGCCGTCACAAATCCCCGCCATTACCCTGTCTCGCGCCGGAAAAGTCCACAACTCCGCCGCCTTTTCTCCCTCATACTCCGATAGTATCAATCCATCTTTTTCTAATATTTTCTCATACATTTCTATATCACTTTCTGCTACTTTCCAGTCTATACCCCAGCCCAAAACGGCAATTGTTTTACCGCCCATTTCCAAACAAGTTTTGTGTGCCTTTTGGTCCACTCCATACATAAACCCCGACACTATCACCACCCCAGCATTAACCAAATCCCCCACCCACTTCTCAATTACTTTTGCTCCATATTCTGTCATTCGCCTAGAACCCACTATTGCAAGACGTGGATGATCACCTGTCAACAAATCAATATTGCCTTTGTAATAAAGATTTTTTATCTTTGGTTTTATACTCTTCAAATCTTTACTCCACAGAATCTCTTCTAGCTCCATAGACAAATCTTATGACAAAAAAACATTGTTTTGCGAGGCTTGTTAAATTTTGGCGCAGATACCAAAATTATTTTACTGAAATTTCGCGCGCAGTCAGTCGTGCGCGCGAGCACGAAATTTTAGAAAAATAATCGGTTAATTCTAGTTAAATATCCGACAGTCTAGTGTTAAGTTCTTGTTAATGGCG
>CAZQDQ010000027.1:0-11595 GCA_964592455.1 uncultured Pseudomonadales bacterium | reverse complement strand
ACCCCATATTTATTTTAGCCTCAAAAAACTACGAAAATACCCCCACCCCGTCATTGCGAGGCTCGACTTTAGGTCGGCCGTGGCAATCTATAAACACAGGTCAAAAAACAAACAGGTTATAATACCCACAAACCACGATCTTTTATAAAAGGAGCTCAAAATGAAAAAAAGCTCATGGATATTATCTACCAATCTACTTTTTCGCCCCACGATCAAACAAGAAGTGCTTATAGAAGTAATCAATAAGCAAATAGATATTGGTGCCAACCCACTTCTTTCCATCGCCTACTCTATCGACCAAATCATGGAAAACCACACCACAAAGAATTTAGAACCGATTTTAGAAGCGCTTAAGATCGCCTTCAAAACTTCCCTAAGTGATCTGTACATGCTCAGACTTGGTTACCGATATGTTGTCAGCACCATCATTATTACTCTTCTATGTAAAGACCTACCAGAATCAGATAGGGTTCCTTATGCCACCAGTTTCTTTGAGTACACTGAAAATGAGAATATAAACAAAATTCAAACAGTAATCATCAAAGATCTCCGCGCCACCATTAATCTCTACAAACTAGATATCGGCGGAGCTTATGTCTTCCAATACCTCGCTGACTATCCACCATTTGAAAATGAATACTTCATAGCAGGTATGGAAATGGCCACAGTTCTTTTCTCTGGCCTGTCCCAAGAAGTCAAAAATCTCCACCCAAATCTCAACTGGCCACCCCCAGTCCAAGACTTTACCATCGCTAACTAAAAAGCACTTCCCCACCAAACCCCCCAAAAAGTTTTTTAGTATACCAATTCTAACCGCTTTTGTTGTAATCAAGCCACAAAAAAGACTTGAGGATATTCTCCCCAAGTCCACAAACTTATTGTTTATTTCTCTTCGTTCTGTGTTCCAACCGCAAGCGCACCGAATATTGCAGGTTGAATCAAAAACCACAAAGCATTTGAATCATACATCGTTGTTAATGCAACGAGTAGACCCGTCAACACCACACTCTTTGTGGCAACCGACAAGGTTGTTCTTGTCATATGCGGCACAAACAGCATGAGTATGCCCATGGGAATGGTTGCGAACAAAGCATACCAGTTCCGATGAACTACAACCTCGACGGCCATCGGAAAACAAAACGCCAACACGTTCAAGGTAATCAGTGGCTTGGGTCCAAACAACCATTCCTTGAGTGAATCTAAAATCTTTTGAGTCATTGGTTCTCCTTTTTTATGTACTCCAAACAAACTTCACGACCACCAATTATACTACATAAACCACATAAAGTCAATACTATAAGCCTAAAAGTCTCTTCAGTTCACCAAACGCCACCGTTTCTTTGAAACAGAAAACAAAACCCCCACTAAGACGCCTGCATAGGCGTCTTTTTTTGGCCTTCTAGGTCTGACCATGAAGACAACTTGACATATAATTATATATATAATAATATATACATATGAATACTATTCCTCAAATTACTACAGTGGCCGAGTTACAAAGAAACTATCGCCCCTTAGTAACCAAAATCAAAAAAACAGGAAAGCCACTCTTTGTTGTCAGCAATGGCAAGCCAGATGTAGTTATCATGGATATTAAAACCTTTGAAAACAGAGAAGAAAGACTCCAAGAAACCGAAGAAGCATATCTCCTTTCTCTAGCAAACGAAGCGCTAAACGAAAGCAAACAGGGAAAAACTACAGTTCTAAAAGACGACCAAAGTCTAATGGACATTATCAACTCGGATGCAAATTGAACTTACCAACCATTTTTTAAAAATGGTTCGCAATCTTCAAAAAAGCGAGCAAGTTATCCTTTCCCAAAAAATAAAAATCTTCAAAAGTAACCCTCAAGATCCCAGACTCAAAACCCACTTTTTAACTGGTAAGCTCAAAAACATCCAATCTTTTTCACTAAACTACTCAAAAAGAGTACTCTTTGTAGTTAATGGAGACAAATATATTTTTATGTCAGTTGGTACACACGACCAAGTCTATCGTAGCTAAGAATAAAACTGATAAACTCATCTCATGGCCAAGTCCAACACCATCTTTTTTTGCTCCTCTTGCGGTAACGAGTTTACCAAGTGGTCTGGCCAATGCCCCGCCTGCAAGGAATGGAATACTCTAACGGAAGCTAGCACTTACACTAAACCGAGCAAGTCAGGTAACAAATCCAGTATTCGAAAGGCTCCCCAAACCCAATCAATCGGTTCTGCCCTCACTGACCAAAAAACTCATACTTTCAGTAGCCAACTTAGCGAAGTCGACCGAGTCTTAGGACCAGGTCTTACTCGTGGTGGTGTTTATCTACTTGCTGGCCAACCAGGTATTGGCAAATCCACTCTCCTAACCCAACTAGCAATCAAGTCTACCAAAAAAGTCTTTTATATCTGTTCTGAAGAAAGCCCTGCACAAGTCGCAACACGCATAAACCGCCTTTCCAATCCAGTGAAAGAGCCTCCCCTGTCAAGGGGAGGGGGACCCAAGCGAAGCGAGGGTGAAGGGGTTTCAAACATCCAACTTGTCAGCACCTCCATAGTCGAAAGTATTTGCGAATTAATGAGCCAAAACAAAGATACCATTTTTATAGTCGACTCCATCCAATCCGTTTCTGTCGACCAAAACGCTACTTCTGCCGGCTCCCCCAGCCAAATCCGAGATGGTGCCAATCTTTTAATTCAATCCGCCAAAGAAAACAACATTACCACCATTATTGTTGGCCACGTCACCAAAGAAGGTAGCATTGCTGGACCAAAAATGTTAGAGCACATGGTTGATGTCGTCTTAGAACTTTCCGGAGACCGTCAGCACCTTCTAAGGGTCCTGCGAAGCGTCAAAAACCGTTTTGGCCCTACCGACGAGTCTGGCCTGTTCCAAATGGAAGGTTCGGGACTAAGCGAGGTCAAAGACCCGAGCAAATTCCTCCTCGAAGACCACCTAGAATCGGCACCTGGTTCTTGCCTCGCACTTGTAATGCAGGGGACTAGGCCGGTAACAATCGAGGTCCAAGCCCTAGTTGTTCATTCACCGCTACCTATACCACGCCGAATAGCCAAAGGTGTTTCTACAAACCGCCTCCAGCTTATTTGTGCCATCCTTACCAAACATCTAAACCTACCACTTGCAACCAAAGATATTTTTGTCAACATTACCGGAGGTCTAGAAATAAAAGATCCCGCAGCCGATCTTGGTATAGCCCTTGCCATCATCTCCAGTACCAAGGATAAGCCACTGCCAAAACAATCTATCTGCTTCGGAGAACTCGGTCTCTTAGGTGAAATCCGCAAAGTAAACTACACCGAAAAACTCCAAAAAGAAGCTAAAACCCTAGGCTATACAACCATTTTTTCGCCACTCACCCACAAAAATCTCAAAAATATCAAACTCTAAACTTGTGCGTGTTAAAATTGTGAAACCCTAAAGAACTTTCAAAAATAGAACGGAGTTGAACCATGGCAGAAACACTATACGGAAGACTCCTGTCAGCAGAGTCTTTTTTGCTACCAATAGTCAACGAAGAATCTTTAAATGTTGTCTTAGATGCAATAAACGATTACCAGCTTCATCCACTACAAGCTTTAGCAAAAGAATTACTCGCCCTAAGCTACCAAATACAATCCGACTATTATTTTGATATTGATCTATTCAATACCGTATTCGAAATAAATGCAGACAACGTTGCAGATTTTATGGTCGGTTTCCGCACTCCACTGGTCGTTCTGCAATCATGCTTCGATCGAAATAGGTCATTTATTGACAAGTACAGCATTCCACAACCAACCGACCCATACATCCAAACCGCACGCAGAAAGGTTCTGCTCATGGTCACAAGGTGTACAAATGATAACTTAGCTGTCGTAGGTACAAAAGTTTTTAATCTTTGCGAAGACCATCCTTTTATAGACAACGAGTACTATCGGGTTGGTACAACAGCAGCCCTCATCACCTTCAGAGAATTTACTATCAAAATCTCCTTTACAGAATAAAACCACCTAAAAAAGGTGGTTTTTTGTTATCAACAATATAATGCCAACAAAAAACTAAGGTGTGGTGAGTCGCAAACAACTGCACCACACCAAAACTTTTACTTTTTCTTTGTAGTTTTGCCCATCCCAGCAGCACACTCAGAACAACAATACATGTGACACTTAACGTCATACAAAGCCGAAAGCCCAACCAAAATGTAAACTACCCTCTCTAGCAAAGTCCCCGACCCAAAAAGAAAACTAACTAAATTAAAATCAAAAAAACCTACCAAACCCCAGTTCAAAGCTCCTACAAAAACCAAAAGGTAAGTAACTTTATGCAACGACATCTATACTCACCCCCTTTCACTTACAAATTGATACCTATTTATCACTCCAATATCATCTTACACCAAAATACCTGTTGACATCTTAAAATAAAAGAGTATACTAAAGCCTAGTCAAGAGCTTCGGCTTTTGATCAGAGATACTAGCAATAGTAAATCGGAAGAAGGCCTCGCAAGAGGTTCTTTTTCTTTTCGTCACCTCTATCAGTTTTTATAAAAAACAGGTGTCATTTCTGACACCTGTAAACTCAACCAGCTCAAATCATCGATAGCCTCGCCACCTTACCCCCAATAATCGGCAAGTGATGAAAACTTCGAAGATGAAAACTGGTCACCCCGGTGGCTGTCGCCATCTCGTATGGAGAGGACATTGAGTCCTTGATTACCTCTCTCTGGGGCCGCCACATCTGGGCGGAGGTTATCTGAGCTCAATCTCGGCATCAAACCCTGAAACGTTTGTGCCCTCAGACCTCTTACTCATCTGTAAAACTTCAATACGCATAATATAGCTTATAGCAACCCAAAAATCAGGACAAACGGGGGACAAAACTACCCCATTAAAAAACATATGGAGGCTAATTTAATTACTTTGGTACTCTAATCTACCGTCGCTCACCCTAACATTTAAAACATTATCTTTAAAACCCAATATTATTCTATTGTACCTCGAATCACGAACTGTCATTTGTTCAACTTCAGCTAAAAAATTGTCCAGATTCGCACGAGCAGCTTGATCACTTATTGTCTCAGGAACAACTAAATCACCAAATCCAAATTTCTCAAACAACCATTTGGACATATCTCTAAGTTCTAATTCTGGTGTTTGTAACCCAACCCTCTCCCACTCAGTATCCAACAATCTAACTTTTCCATTCTCATCAATCATTATATTCTCAGGTCCTTTTGCGGTTACCAGATCACCATGAACCCTTCCAGTTACTCTGTGGTATTCAGCAATAGTATCCAATAGCGACTGTGCTTGATCTCTACTTAAAATTGAATTTTCGGCGTCGCTTGTGCCATTTAACATCATTTGTTCCAAAGTAAATCCTTTTATTTTCTCTGCAACATAGCCGTTAATAGTTGCCCCCCTAAACTCCGGAAGGCCAGCTTTCCCCCCATATCTTTTCATAAACACAAACTCACAGCATGCATAAAAGCTTTGTGCGTCTTTAAAAACTTTGGATATATTATCAGGACCATCATCAAACACAACACTCCATTTACCTGAACCCAACTCGTCACCATGTAAGCTTCGAAGGTCAACTTTCTGCGATTCACCAAAGGGCAATATGATCATGTTTCCATCCGCAACAAAACCTTTTTCTACCACACGCCACTCGCCATCCGCCACTTCTTTTTTAATATCCACCTCACCAGCAGTCTCCAGACTCTTAATCAATGGTGCAAATAACATTCCCTCAAATTCTCCTTCACCCATTTTTTATTTTCAATTTATTAACTTCCCTCACTGCCTCATTAATTATCTTTACTGTCGCCTGCCACTCATTTCCTCCAACCTCATTGTCCAAACTATCTACTCCCAATGCCCACTCCAATTTCGGCAAATTAACAACAACAGGAAAAGAAACAGGTTTCTCTATCCAAGGATCTCGCCCATTAGAGCCACCAATCCAAACTTGACACTCCATTGCCTGCGCCGTCATGAATGCCACTATGTCCGTCGTAAAGTCATCTGGCGCAGCCATACCTTCAACCACAATACAAGATGGTCGTTTATCACCCCATTCAACAAACTTTTCTACCAGCTCACCCATGATTTCTCTTACGGGTTGTTTACCTTTTGGTTTTTCTGGCCTCTCTACATTATGTAACCTTTTTGACTTCTCAACAATATCTCTCATCGATTGTATATCACCATCTAAAACCCTCTCCACAGTCGATCCGCTGAATCGATCAAAGCTATCAACTTCCATTCTCTCAAAATATTTCAAGGCGCTAAGCATCGTCGTTTTCCCTGTGTTCTTTTCTCCACGCAAACACACCAAAACAGTTCCTTCTACGTTAGGATCTGGCTGTTTTAGTCTGCTCAAATCAAAATTTTCGTCGTTAAAAGCTAGGTGAGCTGCCACTGCAAAAGGCAGCTTATATTCATTTACACATTCCCAAAATCTTTGCATTTCCAAAGCATCTATTTCTTCCACAACCAGTGGTTTAAATCCGTACTCGTCTACTTTTGCTTTCATAAAACCAAGCTCACTTGCTCTCAAAATGCGCAAGACACTGTAAGACTTTCTATCTAAGTCTGGAAAAGTAGTCTTAACTAAGTAAATATCTCTTTCTATATCAACACCGACGACTGTTTCTTCCACCTGAAAATCTCGTAACGATTCCTCTGCCGGAAAATAAACCACCTCGCTGGCTTCAGCTAAACTAATTACTGACATTTCTTAAAACCAATTTATATCCTATCGTTGGCACGGCCTCAAAAACATACTTCTCTAATTTTTTGTTCATTCTCAAAACTAT
Organism: uncultured Pseudomonadales bacterium; assembly: GCA_964592455.1. Lineage (GTDB taxonomy): Bacteria > Patescibacteriota > Microgenomatia > UBA1400 > MFAQ01 > MFAQ01. The sequence continues at coordinate 4,793 of CAZQDQ010000027.1, read as the reverse complement.
TTTCTTAATAGCTTGATCAGAAAATTTCTCATAACTATTCTCCCTCCAACGAATATCTGAGATCTTCTCTTTGGTAAGCACACCGTCATTCTCTAGAGTCGCTTTTAACATTTCAACCTCATGCTTCAAAAACCTCTCGTCTAATTTTCGACTTTCTTCAAACACCACCCCACCAGACTCAAAACTAATATCTATTTTAGGGTTCTTCTCAAAGTATTCAACCAACAAAGGACACACATAATTACCATCTTTTACAACTCCTAACATTTCCAAGGTCCTTGTGTCACACTGTCTAATTGATTTAACAGTTGGTTCAAATACCGCTTTAAATTCTCCAAACCCCATCAGCTTACTCAAATCTAGATCAACCTGGTCCTGATGAATCAAAAAATACTTAACCAGTCTCGCAATACCACCAGTTTTATCAACTATTCTGCTTATAAGGTTTTCGTTAAAGTCAACACTACTATTTGTCGCCAAAATAGTCGCTCTATACTCATCCATCTGAGGCATATATACATAGTCATAAATTCTGTTCGACGTAATACTATCAAGGTATTTAGGTGTTTTCAAAATCTCAGGCGTATTTATTATTATTAAGAATTTTTGACTAGTCTCTGCTTGTCTTATATACCCACTTACAATCTCTAAAGCCTTCACGTTTTTATTAAAGTCAAAATCCAATACATTAAATTGATTCAATACTTGGCCATCCTCACAAACATAACTCAAACCTTCAACTAAATTAGATTCAATCATCTTCTTAACAAAAAAAGTTGCCCCAGATCCAGGCAAGCTAACTAAGACCAAATTATATTTACCTTTAGCCGCCTCGACAATTTTACTAGCAATATCTTTATATTGTGCGTGGTCCAAAATAGTCACAACTTACTATAACACGCTTTTCGAAGCCATTTTGTCCCCGTTTTGTCCTGAAGAGCATCTACTGTTATGGGATACTACCTCAACTTCAAATCAACCCCCGGACATTCAAAAGGAGAGTAAAATGAATAAGTTAGTCCAAAAACACAAACATGCGCTGATATTGGCCATTGTCCTCATCCTCACCTATATCTGGGATCAGGACAGAAGGTCCTACACCCTTATCCCCGACATAGGTGTAGAAATCTCTACCAAATGTCACTTCGTCGATGTTAGCGACCTCCGCTTCTGTCGAGGTCAATTCATAAAGGTGCGCCTGGCTGACAAACCAGAAACGGGGCACCTCTACCTGGTTGTGCTTCATGGCGCAGACGGCGATGCCAAGTCATCAATCATTGAGCTCAGTTACTTCTCCCAGACCATGTATCTCCCCAAAGATACTGGGAATATATACCTCACCTACTCACTCGACTACTAAAGGAGAAAACATGAATACCACCGTGCGAAATTCAGTAGTTGTACTTGCAATCTTCGCTATTGCCATCTTCCTACGCCAGACAGACTGGAATCGCAATTTCTGCCAGTTTGGCGAACTGCTCGCTCCAGGCGGACCGTCTCTCGAATTGGGCGGGTATCGATTCACCAGAATCGACAATACAAATGTCTACATCGAAGAAATCATAGGTGATGGCTACTACTACAAAAACTTCGACGACACCTATAGCTCAAGATACACTTATGGCGATCACCAAAGTACACTGTTGGTCGAGAAATTCGACACAATACCATATCTTTGGACAACAGTGACTATGTGTCCGCGTTCCATAAATTCCAAACCTCTCGACCAGTTCGAGAGGTTTTTTATTCCCCTTTAAGTTGCTTATTCCACCTAAGTCTTCGGTATACCCTCAAGCCACATTTTAAATTCAGCCGAAATTTCAAATCTAGCAGATCTTTCCATCTCTGTAGACATATCTTTGTCAACCACGCCATTTTTCGCCCAAACATCTTCGTCAAATTTATTACTATCAACAACTTCGTAAGCACCAAAAACCAATCTAACTTTAGACAATTTTTTAGGATCTTGCTGCTTCAACAAATAATCAAATTCACTTGCCGTGTCTCTATATCGCTTGTTTCCATTCAACTCATGAGAGTACATTTTGGGAGGGATCAAAAACAAAATATCCCCCACCGTTTTGTCAGCCAACAGCTTTTTCATAAACTTCGTTGTTCTATCTAAGTCTGTTTTTCTGATACCATACCTTTCATAGGTCTTCATTGCGTACTCTGCGCCAGTAAACGCACTAACAGACTGAGAAGTTTCAAAACTATTAAATAAACCCAAAACCACAATCCTTTTATCCTTATCAAAAGCAAATTTCGTTGACTCAGATCTATCAAACCTATGTAACAACTCAAAAACTGTCATGACTTCTTTGCAATTACTTAGTAGAAACTTCAATCTATCTGGATCAACAAATTTTTTCTCCATAATCTCCGACTCCAACATCAAAACATCTAAATCGTTCTTTTTATCTTTATCGGGTAACAACCATCCAGCATCCCCCTCCCCAATTCCAATCATATCCACCATTCTACATCCATTTTACAAACTCTACTCCCCCTTAACTTGTTTTAGATATGCCTTAAACTCTTCCCAGACCTTTTTCCAATCTCCTCCAGCCGCTTCTATCTCCTTAAAAATCATTTCTACATCTACCAAGATTTGATCTTCTTTTACAATCATCTTTGTTTTTGCCATGAAGCTATTGTACCTCAAAACACCAGAAAGCGGGCTCTCGCCCGCTTTCTGATCTGAGATCTGCAATCTAAAAACTGATATCTACTTGTATGCCACTGGTACTTCAGTAAGTACCACTCCAAGAGACATTCTCCTATTCTTTACGTCAATCATTTCTACAAAAACCTCAATATCCTGGCCAACTTTAAATTCTTTGTCTGCTGGTTTCTTGGACACGTGAATTAAACCATCGACTCCCTTATCAAAGTTAACAAAAATACCATAAGGTGCTATACGAACAACTTTTCCGCTATGTTTTGTCCCCACAGCATAAGTCTTCTCTATGTCTGCCCATGGGTCATTAGTCATTTGCTTTATAGATAGATTTAGTTTTCCTACAGCCTTATCTATACCAATTACCTGAACATGAACTTCCTGTCCCACTTTAAAGATTACATTTGGGTCCTCTACTTTCTCCCAAGAAATCTCCGAAATATGGATCAGACCTTCGACCTTAGCCGTTTCTTCTTTACCTTTCATTGGCACGTTGACAGTTACAAAAACACCAAATGGCATAATGCCAGATACGGTTCCCTCAAACTTATCTCCCACGTTAACCATCTCCAAAGCTTCACCTTTTTTAGCCAAAGCTTCAAAGTCAGAAACCAATTTTTCTGAGAAAATCAATCTATTTTGTTCTTTGTCTACTTCAATTACTCGAACCTTAAAATTCTTGTTTAGCAGTTCGTCCATGTTACCCAAATACTTCTCACCAAATTGAGATGTGGGTACAAATCCACGGATATCTCCTACTTTAACCACCATTCCCCCCTTGTTAACTTCAAGACCAGTAACTTCAACTTCTTTTTCTTCGTCCAATAGCTTTTTAAAGCGAGACCAACGGTTCTCATCAGCAGCTTGTTTAAGAGATAAGATTATTTGGCCTTGGTCATTTTCCGGGAACTTCACATAAGCGCTAACAACTTCTCCAACCTTTAGTTCTTTAAGGATATCGTAAGCTTCGGTAATATCATCTCCAGAGACAACGCCTTCTGTTTTAGCTCCTATATCCACCAAAACCATCTTTTTACTTATAGAAACAACTTTACCTTCGACCTTTTGCCCTTTCTTAAGGGCGCCAGGAATGGCACTAGATCCAGCCATAAGCTGATCCATTAGACTACCTCCTGTTATTTGTTTTTTAGTAACATTTTCTTGAGCTTTGCTCATTTAATTTAAATTCCTTTCTTGTCTTTTTGACTTGGATATTGTATCACAATTTCGAGCCTAAAGTCACCATGAAGACCCTATAATCTGGTATAATCTATCCAACGCACCCGAAAAACTTAAACAGGAGAAAAAATGCCCAAAAAAACCTCATTTTATTTGTACTTTTCTACAGTTGCTCTTATCTTACTAGTAGGCGGGACATCACAAGACACTAGCAACCTTTTTTCTTATATCTTGCCCGGCCTCGCTCTCGTAGCCGTAACAGCAATTTTTTACACCACTGTATATTCCGAACTCCTCCATATCGAAAGTCTGTACAACATGGCGGAACCAGGTTATGTAGAAAGTCTGGCCCGCTACCGCGGAACTCTCAACTCCTCACACGGACTCCCAAAAGGTTGGGTGATCTGGTACAGAAATTCACTAGACAAACACGCCTATATTGAAACTGGAATTGTTGGCGATGATCAATTATCGTTCATCTTGCATCTAGATGAGAGTGGCTATCTAAAGGTTGAGGGAACAACTCAAAACCCCATCTTTGCTTTTTACCCCAACCCAGCTCTCAATGCCAATCAGAAACCAGAGGAAAAGGTTAAAATCAAAGTTTTCCGAGATCACCAGGAAATCTACAACTACAACTATCCCGAAAAGGAGTAGTGAAAATGACAGATTTTTTGTATTACATAATCTTTTTTTTGATAATTACAGGACTACTAGGGTACGTTGCTTATTTGCTTGGCAAAGAAACCTTTCATACATATCTACTCTTTGTTCTTGGATCATTTTTCAACTTTTCTATCATTACCTTCAAGCCAATAGCAGAGTTTTACTATTTCGGCTGTCCAGTAGTTGTTAGCCCACAAATAAATTTAGTTTTTCTTGCCTCCATTGCTGTTCTTCTGTACGGAAAAACTAACTACAAAATTGGTACTGG
>CAZQDQ010000026.1:0-11807 GCA_964592455.1 uncultured Pseudomonadales bacterium | reverse complement strand
GAATTCCACCAGTATCAAGGTTGAGTCTCTCCAAAAAAAAGACGGCCAATATCAGGCAAATATTACTGTCAGTGCTTCTCTCTTTCCTCAGATCGACGAAGAAAAACTAAGGCAGGTTGTTAAAGGTAAATCAAAAGATAAGATCAGACCTTTTTTCGACCCCATCAAAGGCTTCACTGGTGCGCAAATTAAAGTTACCCCTCCTCTTCCATTCTTAACCAATTTTCTGCCGCTAAAAAACATTGAGTTTCAACTAATTGCCAACTGATATGTATAAGTATCAAAAGGCAACTGCCCAAAACCCTCATCCCGGGCGCAAAATTCCTCTTTATTTAAAAACAATTCCCACTTTTATTTCCGCTATTGGTCTTGCCATTTTGGGTGGTGTGGGTTTCCCAGTTATTAGCTACCAATTAAAAGATTTAAAGATTTTTGACTTTTCGGACAAGGGCCTGCTCTCACCGGTGTATTACCAGTCAGAAGCCCAAGAGAACCAAGAACCAATCGTGGTAACAGGGCTAGACTACACCAAAGCTAGCAACTGGTTTCCTGGCAGTCTCCAAAATGAATTGTTTACCAAGCCAGAACCAGAAGACATTCCTCTCAATATTCCTGACTCATACCTTATGTCTGTTCCCTCACTTGGCATTGTTGACTCCACCGTTAGTCTAAAAGACGAAGACTTAGCAAAACATCTGGTCCACTATCCCCAAACTGCCCTGCCAGGTCAGTACGGCTCACCCGTTGTTTTCGGTCACTCCACTATTCCTGCCTTCTTTGACCCCAAAAAGTACACCACTATTTTTAGTACCCTTCCAAAGGTAAAAATTGGCTCAGACATCCTTGTCAAGTTCAACGGACAAGACTTTACTTATCGAATCAGCAAAGTCTATGAAGTCAAACCTAACGAGCTCTGGGTTTTAAAACAAAACTACTCAGCCAAAACGATAAAGCTCATTACTTGTGTTCCTCCAGGCACTACCCTTCGCCGCCTCATCGTCGAAGGCACCCTCATCAACGACTGATAACTGATCCATATGTATAACTTGTCTGAAGAAGGTCCATATGATCAAAAAGTAGAAAAAACAATCAGTCTCGTCACTCGCCCTGAACACATCAAAAATTTGTTTCCAACATCTGTGGATCATGACAAGTTTTGGGCAATATGGAAAGATGTTGTTTTTGATATCTGTAAAAGAGATAAGGAGTTAGAGGCCATAGATCACCAACTTCTTGAATTTGGTAGGTATGGATATCTGGACGATATGATTGAGGGCACTGAAAAATTAATATCAAGAATTAAAGAACTAGAGGCGGAAGGTGGAAGGGTCGACACTGTTTTTTTTCTAGATAAGTCAGGTAGAAATGGTTCGGCGCTTTTTCAAGAAATGTGGAATATATTAAAAGAACAAGAAACACTAATCGGCAACATGCCAGAGATTAGGTATGTAGACATTGGTAGAGATGGTAAGGAAAAATTTTCATCACCGTCATCACTTGAATCGCTATCACAAAAATTTTCTCATAGCAGTCTCGAGGGAAAAAATATTCTTGTTGTGGACGAGATGATGGTGAACGCAATAGATGGGTCAATGGTAAAAGCAATAGAAACAATTAGAAAAGTGTTTAGGCCGAAGACTATTCATGGGCATATTCAGTTTAGTAACCCACCGGTGTGGAAGGGGCATGATAACTACACACCATATGTTCTTGGTGTTGCAAACACGCCAAACTCTTCTGAATATCAACAGGTAAAATACGAACTTTCAAAACTAAAACACGAAGAAATTGCCAGGGCTGTTTCTGGTGGTGATGAAGATATAGATAGGTTAGCAGTTTCTTGTAACCTAAACAACGTTGATGGTTATAGGTCGCTAATTAAACAATATTTACATACTGCTGGCGGATTTCTTACCATTCCTCTAAAAAGTGAATATGAAAGATCTATGGCACGTGGCTACTGGTTAACACTAAAAACGTTGGTAAGAAAATATATGGAACAAGCTAGTAAAATAAACTCATGAAATATCTCTGCCTTGATCTTGGCACTGCTCACACTGGTCTTGCTCTTTCCGAAGAGGGGATTTTGGCCACACCCCTAGCCACCATCTTCGAAAAAGACATTGACTCACTCGTCGGCAAACTCACTCCATTTCTTGCTCGCACTAATCCTGATTGCCTTGTTATTGGTACTCCCAGTCACGGCCTTCTTGTCGACTACGCCAAACTACTTGCCGATAAGATCAAAAATATTTACGATGGAGAAATCGTTTTCTATAACGAAGACATGAGTAGCAAAAAAGCTCAATCTACTTTAGACAAATCAAAAAAATCCCACAAACAAAAAAAGCAAATCGAGCACCAAACCGCCGCCGCCCACATCCTACAAGATTACTTAGACTCTATTTAGAGCTTAATTTTTCTATCCAATTCTTAATTTCTCTTCTCTCATCATCAGTAAAAAGTTTTCTTGCTTTATTTTCTTCCCAAAAAAATACTTTTACAGCCAAGTCTCCTTTTGATACCAAAAATTGAGCAATCTGTTCCATAGATGGTGGTTTATACTCACCTTTTTCCTTGCGTAAATAATCTGGATATGTAGCCACAAGCAAATCTGTAGCTACCTTATTTATCAACTCGTTATCTACCTGACGAGTTATCCACCTAAATGCTTTTGCACATTCATCGGTGTTTGTTTTTTCTCCTATCAACCCTAACATTTTGTCTATCTCTATTTGCTCACATAATATTCTCGACTCAACTTCCACTTTTTGTTTCCAAGTTTCATTAACAGTTTTATTTGACTCCTTATTGCAATAGTCAATCAAAGCCAGAAACCTATTTTTAAATACAACCATCAAATTCACCTCTTGTTCTAGTATCCATGCTTTTACCTCTCCGTCTTTATCTCTCGCTATCTCTTTATCAACTTCAGATTCCATAAGATAAGCTAACACAAAAAAATAAAACCCTCCACTGTGACAGGCGAAAGGTTTTATTGATTGTTTGTTTCGACGACTCGTATTGTAGGTCTGGACTCGTCCTTTAGTACTGTCACTACAAATAGCTTGTCACGGCTATTTCTAAAATCGTGTGTTGCTTTTCCTCAATCAAGGAGTCTCCCTTTAGGTGCAACACCTAGTGGCTTTCTCACACTGGAGAAGCCGTTACCGAAACTCTACAGAAAACTTTTTTTAGCAAACAAAATGTGCGAACGAACCGTTTTCTTTAAGGGCCTAAATTAAATCTACATAAACTTTTGCCAAATTGCAACATGGCAGTTACAATAACTCTATGTTCAAAAACATAATCGCCCCTGTCCAGGCCTGGTTACTCTCCCGTGGTACCTGCGTTGGTTGCGGTACCAGTCTTTCAGAAGGGAAAAAAACACCCTCACAGAAAGTTTCAGGTAAAGACCAGGTAACTTGTAAATGTGGCCGCATTTTTATTTACGACAGTAAAACCAACACTTATCGTCGCGCACTACTCAGCGAAGTTTAAGCTCTATGTTTAATCGCTTTCTCGCCGCCTTACTTCTTCTTCTTGTCGGTTTTTTTGGTTGGTACCTCGTTTCTGTTCAGCCAGTCACCCCTCAAATTAAAACCCAAACTACTTTTGAAGTCGACCAGGGGTCGTCTCTAAACCAAATTATAAATAAATTAAGTTCTCAAAAACTTATCAGATCTCGTACCGCCTTCAAAATTACAGTCCTTAGGCTTGGTTTGCAAAATCGTCTCCAAGCAGGCTTTTTTCTACTAAGTCCCAGCATGAGTGCCACCGAAATTGCTAAAAACCTAACCAAAGCTCAGACAAAACAAATAAGGGTTACAATCCCAGAGGGGCTTCGCTCGCAGGAGATAAATCAAATCCTCACCAAGTCTTTTGCAAATATTGATGGTGCCAAATACAGCTCGGCCGAATTCACCACTCTGACCAAAGATTTAGAAGGTAAACTCTTTCCCGACACATACGACTTCGAATACAAAGCTACTACCCAGGATATTGTTAACAAACTTACAGGTCAATATCAGACGGTAATAAAAAACTTAAAAATAACGGAAGAAAAAGAAAAACACATCCTTATAGTCGCCTCACTGCTAGAAAGGGAAGCTGCAAATAGCAAAGAAATGCCCCAAATTGCTGATGTTATCGAAAAACGCCTCGCCAACGCTTGGCCACTTCAAATCGACGCTACTGTTCAATACGCCCTCGCTACCAAAACCTGCAAAAAACTAGACTGCCAGTGGTGGAAGCCAGGATTAACTCTTGTGGATCTTGCCATCGATTCACCATATAACACCTACAAAAATCAAGGTTTACCTCCAGCACCTATTTCAAATCCAGGTAAGAGCGCTTTAACTGCAGCCGCTAGTCCTTCCGCTTCTTCCGCCTGGTTCTACTTACACGATCCCAAAGGTCAAATCTATTTTGCCGATACTATAGAGCAGCACAACAAAAATGTCTGTCTCTATCTCAACAAAGACTGCCTGCCCTCCAGATAATGCTCTTTGAGCCGTGAACGGGTAGTTCTAATTAGGCGAAAAGTAAATATCGGAGGGTCAATAAAAAACACCCTCAAAATTGAGGGTGTCATACACATATTTCTTCCAATATGTCTTCGACAGGCAAGTTACGATCCTCAGCTATTTCTTTTGCAGAAACATAAAGAGTGGCAGTTACCCAGGTCGTCGCAAAGGCGATAATCAAGTTCATAAACAATATCACTGTTGCTACTCTCCCCAGTGCTTCTTTAAAATTGGGTGCTGTAGTTGCCACCAATAGTGATATGGTCAAAGCTCCAATATTTAAATTTAAGATTACATTTTTAGCCCCGTGGAGCACATACTTAAGTACTTTCAAAAAATTTTTCAAGGTAAAAACCTCCTCCAGGTCAGAATTCAGAATATGGTCACATTATAAGCAGTTTCTTACAAAAAACCCAGCTCTCGCTGGGTCAAGATACCACTTTTATATCATACCTCGCCTTAGCTTTTCCTTGTCGAGCTGGTAAATAAATTGCGAAGAGTTTTCTCTAATCCACCCTTTATTCCACCCAAGTTCGTTGACTGCGAAGTAGATATCTTCAATATCACTGTTGCAGTCTTCAGCCAATCTCGCGTTGGAAAAGTAATTCCAAACAAAGATACCGGTGTTTCCAATGAGCGATCCTCCGATGCCCCCGATCAATACAGCAGACATCCAAAACATTCCAGCTTCAGCCAAGTAAAGAACTGATGTGGCTACTATAGTTAAGCCCACCGCAAAAAGAAAGCTGGTAAGCAATTTCAATATTTCACTCTTCATCAGTATTCTCCTTACTCTCAATCAGTTTTCGAAACTCATTTCGCCCCTTTGTTGCCATATAAGACTGCAGGTATGCCGTGCCGTAGCCAGTGGCATTCATATATCGGTATATCTCCGAAATTCCAACTTTGCCGAATACAGCCAGAAGCAACACAAAGAAAAAATCAATAGCTAGGGCGGTTAATGTCGCGATAATTGCCACTATCGCGGAGGTAACAACCAAAGCCCAAAGATTAAATCCACCATACTGTTTGCTAAGAAATAATCCAATGGCAAAGAGTGCCACATACGAAAAAAAGTAAAAAGTTACTACATTGTCGCGAACATATTTATTTTTCAAGGTATCCTCCGGGGATCAGATTTAGGGTTTGGGCCATTATATCCCATAACTATAAAAAAAGCAAACGTAAAGCAATCAAACTCCCTGTTGACACCACTAGCCTCCCAACGCTATACTAGTAGCACTGCTTTTAACTTGGCTGGGTTATGCGCCAGTCAGGTTTTTGTATGTTGTCCATTGTTATTTATCCCTACCAAAAACAAAAAAAAGGATGATTAAAAAAATCAATCGCGAAAACTGGGGGAACACCACCTCAAGATTAACAGAGCCAAATCTAGCTCAAATTCAAATAGACTCCTACAAACAATTCTTAGAAGAAGGAATTAAAGAAAGCCTTCTAGAACTAAACCCAATCAGAGATTTCACCGGTAAAATTTTTGAGTTCGAGTTTTTAAGCAATCGCATCGGTTTACCAAAAATTACCCCCAAACAAGCTATCGAAAAAGGCGTTACCTTCGAGTCTCCCCTCTGGGCCACTGTTAAGCTCACTAACCTTCAAACCAAACAATCCCAACAACAAGAAATTTTTCTAGGCGATGTGCCTGTCATGACCAGTATTGGTACCTTCATTATCAACGGCGTCGAACGTGTCGTAGTAAACCAACTAGTTCGCTCACCCGGAGCCTACTTCACCAAAGAAATCGACCCTCACTCTGGACGCTCAGTCCACTCTGCCGAAGTTCGCCCCATGCGTGGCTCGTGGCTAGAATTTATTGTCAGCAGAAATGACCACATTTCAGTTCGCATCGACCGTCACCGCAAAGTTACCGCCACCACCCTTATTCGTGCCTTGGGCTATTCTACAAATGACGAGATTCTAAGTCTCTTTAGTGATGTAGACACCGACAAAGACCACAAATACATCGCCTCCACTCTTCTCAAAGATTCCAGTACTAACACCGAAGAAGCCCTGCTTGAGTTCTACCAAAAAGTCAGGCCTGGTGAACCAGCCGTGTTAGAAAATGCCAAAGCCCTTCTTCACCAAATGTTCTTCGATGCCAGACGTTATAACCTAGGTTTGGTTGGTCGCTACAAAATGAACCGCAAACTAGGCAATACTGACACCCCTGTCGACAAGCAGCACACCATGTTAAGTAACGAAGACTTCATTGGGGTTATCCGCTACCTTATTTCTCTTCAAAATGGTCAAGGTAAAACTGACGATATCGATCACTTGGCCAACAGACGCCTTCGCTGTGTCGGTGAACTCGTCAACCAAACCTCATTTAAGGCAGGTCTACTAAGGTTGGAGCGTTCCATTAAAGAAAAAATGTCTCTTGCCAAGCCAGACGATCTACCAACCCCAGCCGCCTTTGTTAACCCAAGGCCAATTATTTCTTCTATCACTGAGTTTTTCCGAAGAAACAGGTTAAGCTCCATTCTCGACCAAGTCAATCCCATCTCCGAAATCGATAACTTGCGCCGTGTTTCTGTTATGGGACCAGGCGGAATCACCCGGGAGCGAGCCAGTTTCTCCATGCGCGACATTCACTCTTCTCAGTATTCCCGTATTTGTCCTGTTCGCTCTCCCGAAGGTCCAAACATCGGTTTGGTCACTTATCTAGCGCTCTACACCAGAGTTAACGAATTTGGTTTCCTAGAGTCTCCCTACCACAAAGTCGAAAAAGTAACCAAAGGCGGAAAAACTATTTACAAGGTCAATCCAGAAATTGTTTACTTGGCCGCCGACGACGAAGAGGAGTCATACATCACCCACTCCGAAATTGAACGCGACGGTGACATTATCTTGCAGCAATGGGTTCCTGTGCGTTTCCAAGGTAAATTTATTGAAGCCGATATTGATAAAGTTCAATATATCGACGTCATTCCTCGTCAAGCTCTTGGTACTTCCGCTGCTCTCATTCCTTTCGTTCAACAAGATGAAGGTACTCGCGCTCTCATGGGCACTCACCACCTCACCCAAGCTTTACCTTTGGTCAAACCTACTGCGCCCATTGTCGGTACTGGCATGGAAGGCACAGCCGCTCAGGCCATGGGCTGGGTAGTTAAAGCTGATTTCGATGGCGAAGTGATCTCCATGGATGGCAATCACATCACTATCAAAATAAATAAAGCCGACATTGCCAAGGCCGGCAGCATTGTCTCTCCTTACGACTATGGCTTTGTCGAGGTTAGCAAGGACCTCATTACCTACAACCTAAGAAAGTATCACAACTCTTCACAAGACACTTGCTACAACCAGACACCTTTAGTCAATGTTGGCGACAAAGTTAAAAAGGGAGATCTAATTATCAATGGTCCTTCCGCCCAAAATGGCGAGCTAGCTTTAGGTCAAAATCTCCTTATTGCCTATGCCGCCTTCGAAGGTCTAGGTTACGAGGACGCCATTGTTGTTTCCGATCGTGTTGTTCGCGAGGATTTGTTGTCCTCCATTCACATTCACGAGCATACCTGTGACGTCATGAATACCAAACTCGGTGATGAAGAACTAACAAGAGATATTCCTAATGTTTCCGAAATAGATCTGCGCAATCTAGGTAGCGATGGTATTGTTGCTATTGGCTCTGTTGTTGGTCCAAACGATATTTTGGTAGGTAAAATTGCCCCCAAAGGTGAGACCGAACTAACTGCAGAAGAAAGATTGTTGCGTGCTATCTTTGGAGAAAAAGCTAGAGAGGTTCGAGATACTTCCCTCCGCTTGCCTCACGGTGACCAAGGGGTTGTTGTTTCTGTCCGAATTCTAAACAGAGAAGACGGCGACGAACTAGACGCCGGCGTTATTAAACAAATCAAAGTCAAGGTCGCCCAACTTCGAAAAATCACTGTTGGTGACAAAGTTGCGGGCCGCCATGGTAACAAGGGTGTCATTAGTAAGATAGTTTCGGACGCCGACATGCCACACCTGGCAGACGGTACCCCAGTAGATATTATTATCTCCCCGCTTTCAGTTCTTGCTCGTATGAATCTTGGGCAACTCTTGGAGGCTCAACTGGCTTTTGCTGGTCAGACTTTGGGTAAAAATTATGCTCTACCTGTTTTTGAAAAAGTTACCGAAGAAAAAATGGCTAACGAACTTAGAGCAGCTGGTCTGCCAGTTTCTGGTAAATCTCAGCTCTACGATGGCCGCACCGGGGAAAGTTTTGCTCAAGAGTGTGCTGTAGGTGTCGGTTACATAATCAAACTAAACCACATGGTCGAGGACAAGACTCACGCTCGCTCCATTGGGCCTTACAGTTTGGTTACCCAACAGCCACTGGGCGGTAAAGCTCAAATGGGTGGACAGCGCTTGGGTGAAATGGAAGTCTGGGCACTAGAAGCACACAAAGCAGCTTACTCTCTTCAGGAAATGCTTACCTTAAAATCAGACGACGTTGTCGGCCGCGCCAAAGCTTTCGAAGCTATAGTCAAGGGTGAAAACATCCCCATGTCCTCAATTCCAGAGTCGTTTAAAGTCTTGGTTAAAGAACTAAACTCTCTAGGTTTAGCTGTCGTTCCTACAGGCTCAGTTGTTACAGCCCCCGAAGACATGTCTGCCATCAAGCCAGATGTTGCTGCAGAATTTGCCGAAGCCACAAGTATTTCTGACGAACTCAAAGAAACCGACTTCGATGAAGAAGATAACCCCGAGCAAGATCTTGCTGACGAAATCACAGAAGAATCAGCCGAAGCGGGGGACTTAAATCCAGATTTAGAAAATCAGTAATTAATGTAAGCAACAATAAAAACTAAAATGAATAACATTATCGACTTCACCGGTTTGCAAATTAGACTTGCCAGTCCAGAGGACGTCAAAAAGTGGTCTTACGGTCAAGTTACCAAACCAGAAACAATCAATTACAGAACCCAAAAACCAGAAAAAGACGGTCTTTTTTGTGAGCGCATTTTTGGTCCCGTCAAAGACTGGGAATGTTACTGTGGTAAGTATAAAAGAGTTAGGTTCAAGGGTATTGTTTGTGATAAATGTGGTGTCGAAGTAACTTTAAGTCGAGTCAGACGCGAGCGTATGGGCCATATCGATTTGTCAGCCCCCGTTGCCCATGTTTGGTTCTTCAAGGGCGCCCCAAGCAAACTTTCTCTCTTGTTAGACATCTCACCCAAAGCCTTAACCTCTGTCATCTACTTCAGTAAATATCTGGTCATGAGTGTCGACGAGGAAAAACGCTCCGAAGCACTCGAGAGCATCAAACTCAAAACTGAAGAAAAACTAAACGAAGTTAGAACTAACTACGATACCCAAATTGAAGATCTCAAAGACAAAGGTGAAAAAGAAGTTAAAGATTTAAAGAAAAAAATCAAAGTCAAAGATGAGTTGGAACTAAAATCAGAAAAACTAAAACAAGACTACAAACAGAAAATTGCCAACTTGAGAGAGCAAATGGTTGTCGAAATCGCCTACACCGAAGAAATTTTTGCCAAACTAAGTTCTTTAGTCGAAAGAATCGATGTTAATTCATTGGTTTCCGATTCTGAGTATGCCAAATTAGCCGAGTACGACTTAGTCGATTGGCTTTCAGCTGGTATGGGTTCAGAAAGTCTTCTGGAGGCTCTTAAAAAAATAGATCTAGATAGTCTAAGTCTCAAACTAAAAGAAGACATGAACAGTAACTCCGAGGCCAAAAGGCTCAGGGCTGTCAAAAGATTGCAAGTTGTCCGTGGCTTGTTAGACTCCAAAATCAAGCCAGAGTGGATGATTATGCAAACTTTACCAGTTATTCCTCCCGACTTACGTCCCATGGTCCAGCTCTCTGGTGGTCGTTTTGCCGCCTCAGATCTAAACGATCTCTACCGCCGTGTTATCAATCGAAACAATCGCTTAAAACATCTAATCGATTTAGGTGCCCCCGAAATCATTCTAAGAAATGAAAAACGCATGTTTCAAGAAGCTGTCGATTCTTTAATTGACTCTTCACAAGCAAGATCTTCAAGAAGATCAAGAACCGGAAAGACTCTAAAGTCTCTCTCTGACATGCTTCGCGGCAAACAAGGTCGTTTCCGCCAAAACCTTTTAGGTAAGCGTGTTGACTACTCTGGTCGCTCTGTTATCGTCGTCGGTCCAGAACTAAAACTCAACCAATGTGGTTTACCAAAGGATATGGCTCTGGAGATGTTTAAGCCGTTTGTCTTACACGAACTTATCAAACAAGATCTGGCTCCCAACGTCAAAGCCGCCAAGGCCCTAATTGAGAAAAGACAGCCAGAAGTTTTTGACATTCTAGAAAACATCACCAAAAAACACCCAGTTCTTCTAAACCGTGCTCCCACCTTACACAAACTCTCCATCCAAGCCTTCTGGCCAGTTTTAGTCGATGGATCGGCAATTAGATTGCATCCTGTTGTTTGTGGTGGTTTTAATGCCGACTTCGATGGTGACCAAATGGCAGTCCACGTCCCTCTAACCAAAAAAGCCGTTCGTGAAGCTAAAAAGTTCATGTTGCCTCAAAACAACTTAGTTAAGCCATCAGCAGGTAATCCTGTTTCTATTCCAGACTCCAAGGAAATGGCTATCGGTGTTTACTACCTTACTTCAGTCGACGAAAAACTAAGTAAATATCCTCATCCCTTCGGGTCAGAGCAGCAAGCTATTACTGCCGCTCAAAACGGTGTTATTTCCGAAAGGCAGCTTATCATGGTTCGCCGCAATCCAGACACATTGGAGTTGACCGAAACAACAGTCGGCCGCATCATTTTTAACCAGATGTTACCCACGGAATGGGAGTTTATAAACCACAATCTACCAAGAAAAGAAATTTCTGCTCTTTTCCACAGAGCTATTAGAAACTTAAGTGTCAAACAAGTTGTAAAACTAGTTGATGGTGTCAAAAATATTGGTTTTGCTTATGCTACTACCTCTGGACTTTCCTTCGCTGTCTCAGACAACGAACTTTATGCAGATAAAGACAACTTTATCGAAGAAGGAAATAATAAGGCAAAGGAAATTGAAAACAGTTATAACTTGGGGCTAATCACCAACGAGGAAAGAAAACGTGAAACTATTAAAATGTGGATGGAGACTGCCGACGAATTAGCCGAGCGAACCTGGCAAACTTTCTCAGCCGACAATCCAATTCGCTTAATTATCGACACTGGTATGGGTCGTATCACCAAAAATACTATCAAACAGCTCTCCGCCATGCGTGGTATCAACACTGACCCACTTGGTAACTTAGTCGAGCTACCAACCAAAGGAAATTTTAGAGAAGGG
>CAZQDQ010000025.1:0-11872 GCA_964592455.1 uncultured Pseudomonadales bacterium | reverse complement strand
CAGAATACACTGTGGCTTAAGTTTTGTGAAACTAAGGGGTACAAAATTCTTAAGATACCAGCAAAACCAAAAGGGTTTGTTTTTGGAATTGCTATACCGATTGGCTTTTTTGGTTTAAAACTACTTAAAATTCAGAGGGCTGTAACTGACCCGGACTGGGAAGCTCTTAATAAAATTAAAAGACAGAATGGGATAGTGAGAACAATAATTGAGCCGTCTAAAATAAAGTCATTGAAAAATTATAAAAGGTGGGGTTATAAAATATCTAATTTTCCATATCTAGCTACAAAAACGGTTGTTATTGACCTCAGAAGACCAAATGAAGAACTTTGGAATAAATTATCTGAAAACTCAAAGAGGTTGATAAAAAGGAATAGCGAACTCAAAATTGCGGAGGTTTCTGAAGCTGAGTTTTTAAGTTTGTGGAAACCTAACAGTAAAATTTGGACTATGAAAGTGGAAGAGATGAAAGAGATAAAAAGAATTATGGAAAGTAGATCCAAGTATTTAGTAAGCTATTTGGATGGACAGGCACAGTCAGGAATTATACTTATTAAAACAAGCAACACAGCAAATTACTTACACTCATTCACAACCGCTGAAGGAAGAAGGTCTGGAGCTCACTTTAAAATGGTCTGGGAAGTTTTACTAATGGAAAAGGCTGACGGCATGGACTTTTTTGACTTTGAAGGAATATATGATAGACGTTGGCCACAAAATAGATGGCTAGGTTTTACAGAGTTCAAAAAGAAATTTGGAGGAAAAGTAGTGGTTTTTCCTGGCTGTTTCCACCGCTGGTTTTAAAAAATTGATTTGTGGTAGTAAAAGTGTTTAAATGGGTAAGTTATTATTTTTGTAGTATATGAACAAAAAAGTTATTACAGGAGGTTTAACCTTGGGCGTACTATACACTTTCGTTTTTGCTAGTACAGCCAGTGCGTTTTGGCCGTTTGATGCTTTATTTAAAAAACAAGGAAATGTAAAGGCTGAAACAACCGAGAAAAAAATGGTTGTTTCTGATGTTGGACCAGAAGGAAGCAGGGCATATATGACTTATCAAACTCTGATATCTTTGAATGACATGTGTAGAAAAATGTTCTCCAGAGATTACCCCACACCAACAAAAGTAAGAGTGACACCTTCTTCAAGAGGGCCTGCCGACGAAAAGAAAATGGCGGCTGACAAGAGTGCAGCTCGTGAAGATATGTATACTCTAGAGTTTGGAATTGAGAATAAGGACGAAAAGGAGTTATTGTCGATATATAACAACCTCAAAGCCAGATGTCAGAATATCGCAAACCTTACTACCAGAATGCAGAAGATATACAAGGGAGAGAGATCTGGTATGAAGCCTGCACAACCTACAGAGGAAGCTAAACAACAAGTCACCAGACCAGTACCAAGTAAGGAAGTTACGCCTCAAACAAAACCCATCTTTAATATTAAATTCAGAGAGGGAAATAGGCTACAGGAACAGAAAACAGAGACGGGTGATAGTAATTAAGTAGTTGGATTCAGTTGCTCTAAAAACAGCTCCACAAGTTGGAGCTGTTTTTTACCAGTTTATTGGCTGACCATAGTGTAACCGTAAATAATCACTGGTTTTACTAAATGGTTTACTACCAAAGAAACCGTTAAAGGCAGATAGGGGGGAGGGGTGGGCAGATTTTAAAACTAAATGTTTACTGGTATCAATAAAGCCTCCTTTGTTTTGGGCATATCGCCCCCAGAGAATGAAGACTAAGTTGCTTTTGTTCTCGGCCAACTTGTGAACTATGACATCTGTAAAATCTTCCCAACCCTTGTTTTGATGAGATCCGGCTTGACCAGCACGAACTGTCAGGATTGAGTTTAGTAGTAAAACACCTTGCTTTACCCAGTGTTCTAGATTACCAGAACTTGGTGTTTGTAGGCCAATGTCATTTTTAAGTTCTTTGTAAATGTTTTGCAAGGACGGAGGCAAGGCAACCCCATCAGGGACAGAAAAAGACAATCCATGAGCTTGATTTGGACCATGATAAGGATCTTGTCCCAAAATAACAACTCTGACTTTATCGACTGGTAGGCTGTCTAGAGCATTAAAAATTAATTTAGCGGGTGGATAAATAGTTTTGGTTTTGTACTCTGAGTGAACAAATTCTGACAATTGTTTAAAGTATAGTTTGTCGAATTCATCTTTTAAGAGCTTTTTCCAACTTCTTTCAAGTTTAACTTCCATTATGGATTATTGAAGTTTGGCATACTGGGAACTACAGGTAAGTTCTTCATCATTTCAGATAGATCATTAAAAATAACACCTTCTGGTAAAACAAAAACATTTTCGTCTACTTTCCAAGGAGAGCAGTCTAAGTCATATTCTCTGTCCATACTCTCCCGAGCACCTGCAACGTCGGTTTTTACTTTCTCTGCTTCAACCTTTTGTTCTTCAATTTTTATCTTCATGCCAGAAGTTTTTTTATCTTCACTCCAGGTGTAGACATAGTCACCGTCCGAGATCATAAAACTTTTTATTGTTTTATTTTCTTGGGAAAGGTAAACAGTGCTTAATTCTTGGTACATTTTTTTGCCAGAAATGTAGGTTTTACCAGTAGTCTCGAGTTTGTTTTCTTGATCTACAAATTTGTAAGTGCAAGAGATATTCTTGTTTTGGGACAAGAGGCTTTTGAAGGAATATTTTCCTCTTAGCTCCTGCTCCTGTTGTTGTTCTTCCTTGTTAATGTTTACTTCTTTAGGTGAGGTTTTTATACAGCCAGAAAAAACGAGAGTGCAAGCTAATATGGTAAATATTTTTGGGGTGTTAACTATCATACTTGTATTATAGCGCTGGTTTTATAATGGAGTTGTGAAAGTAAAGTGGCGAGACTTAGCTGTTTTTGGAGCAGGAATTTTGGTTGGAGTTTGGCTATTTAAATTAATTGAAGCCAGTCGGCCTATAAACACGGCAAAGACAGTGGAACTTACTGTGGTAGAAGCAACTAAGTCTGGTACTCCAGAGGAAGGTGTTGCCTTGTACAAAGTTATAAAAGTGATCGATGGAGATACAGTGCAAGTGATGGTAGGCGACAAAAAAGAAACAGTAAGAATGATTGGGATAGATGCCCCAGAGATAACAACAACGCAAAAGTCCACTGAATGCTTTAGTGAAAGGTCTAAGGAGAAGGTGGAAAAACTATTAACAAACAAGGTTGTAAGTTTAGAAGCTGACTCGACACAGAGCAATAGAGATCAGTACAACCGGCTCTTGCGATACATATTTTTGGAAGACGGGACAAACTTGAATAAACTACTAATCGAGCAAGGCTTTGCGCGCCAATATACATACCGTAGTTCTTACAAATACAAAAAAGAATTTGTAAAAGCAGAGCAAGAAGCAAAATTGAACAAAAGAGGTTTGTGGGCAAGTGATGCTTGTGCGAATTAGACTTTGGGATAGGCGGTTTTTAGACCTTGGGTACCATCTGAAAGGCTCTCAACTTCGAAATCACTAAAGAGAATGGGAGCAACTTGAACTAGACAGCGATAAGTATTTAGGGCTGCGCGACGAATTTCCACTTCGGCATGTTCACTACCACGCATATTTAGAAAATGGCGCCAAGCTCTAACATTGCCTGTAACAACTACTGGGGCTTCTGTTTCGTTGGGAAGAATAGAACGCGCAACTTGACGGACTTTTTTGCGAAGGTCAGTTTTCCTCTCTGCACTCAAAATCTCGTTTCCTTCTTTTTGCTTGGCAATTAAATAATCTGTAATTGATTCATATTCTTTTTGTGTTCTTTCGATTCTTTGCTCAAAAAGAGTGTGCAAGTACGAATCGTTGGCGTATTCTGGTCGCTCAACAAAACGGAGAGTACGCCCACCCACATAGCGCTGAGAGACCTGAGAAAAGCCAAATCCAGCACGGTGACGGACGAGTTCGTGAGTTAAACTACGAGAGACACCCCAAAGAAGAAGAGAAATATTAGCATGCTCAAGAACCGAACCGTGTCCTGACTCTAAAATATTTTTAAAATATTGCCTGGCGTTTTTATTATCTGTTCTATTGACACCAAAACTTAAGTAACAGAGTTGACCAGCGAATTTACAAAGAGTTTCATCGTCAGGGAGGTTATTGGGATCGTTTAGATAGTTAGGAAAATTGAGCTCTGTTGGGAAGCCCTGGAAAAACCCTTCTAAGCCACGGAGGTCTGTGTAAGGAACAGTGATGACAGCAACACCGGGTTCACGAAGGTAAGTTAGGCCAAGTTTAGTCTCATAGACTTCGGGGTTAATAACTGGGAGTGGACTTTCTGGTAGGGATCTTTCTATTAATTTTTTTCTTTCAAATTCGGGCATTGATTAAATATAGCAAAGTGTTAAGATAATTATATTAGTAATTTATTAGTATTATGTTAGGTATAACACCCAAACAAAAACAAGTTTTAGGTTTTATTGAAGATTACTATCAAAAAAATCAGTACTCCCCGACCCTGGACGAAATAGCTAAAAAGTTTAAAAAGAGTGTGCCAACCATTCATCAATATATTAAGTCTCTGATTGATAAGGGTCGGTTGCAGCAAAACAGTTCAAAGGCCAGGGGAATTATGCCAGTAACTCAAAGTGCCAATTTAAACGCCAGACGAAAATTTCGGATTGGCATTATTGGTTATGGTTTTGTGGGACAAGCGGTAGAGTATGGTTTCTCCAATCATGAATTGCATATATATGATAAATACAAAAATCTGGAGCCACTGCCGGAAGTAGTGGAGAACTCGGACTATGTTTTCGTTTGCTTGCCGACACCAATCAAGGAAGATGAATCTGGAATAGACCTAGGGATTATGGACGAAAGCATCCGGGAAATTGCCAAACTTACTAAGGGCACAGATAAAATCATAATTATCAAGTCGACGATTGTCCCAGGGACAACGGCTGTATATATCAAGAAATATCCAGAAAGTTTGTTTTGTTTTAACCCGGAGTTTTTGAGAGAAGCTTCTTTCCTCCAAGACTTTGTTAATACCGACAGAATTGTAATTGGGGCTAGTAACGATCAGGTGTCCCGTCGAGTTTCAGCCATGTATCAGGCGGTGTTACCTTTGGCTCCCATTTTTCAGACCGATCCGACATCGGCGGAGATGGTGAAGTATATGGCAAACTGTTTCCTAGCCACCAAAGTAATCTTTGCCAATGAGATGTATGAGATATGCGAAAAACTGGGGATTAAGTATGAAGAAGTAAAAAGAATGGTGGTAGCGGATAAAAGAATTTTAGATGGTCACTTGGATATTACAACTCTTGGAGGCTTTGGGGGAAAGTGCTTTCCGAAGGATTTGTTGGCGCTTAGAGCTATGGCTAAGAAGAGTGGTGTGGATACCAAAATATTGGATGCTGTCTGGGCGAAAAATCTTAAGGTTAGAAAAGTGAAGGATTGGGAGGAGATTCCCTTTGCTGTTTCGCCGGCGTTTGGGAATAAGGGGTAGGGAGGCTTAATTAAATATAGTAAAAATTTGCTAAAAATGTAGACTTATGAAGTAAAACGACTGTTTATTTTGCCACTGTTTTTAATTTCTTCCACAAGATCGCCTGGAAAAACACTGGTGAGATTTTTTTCCTCTATATTGTCCACGTATTTATCGATAAATGAGTCAATATCAAGACTATATTCTTGTAGTAGTCCGTTTAATATAACTCCACAATCAAAATTTATTAAAAAGTCCGTTGTTATGTCATCGATGGTCAACCTGTCTATCAAAAAGGATAGATATTTATTATGTTTAATAATTTCATTTTTTCTCAATTTAATTATTTCCAATATTTTATTTATTACGTTCAACTTGGAATCGCATAGCGTTTTGTGAAGATAATCAATGTTACACAGGTAGCATTCCATACAGTAACTCTTGAGGTGAATTAATTTTGATTCATTGGGAAACGGATTACCTTCTCCATCACCGTCGATAACATACCTTGCATTCTTATATTCTGGAACCTTTGAAAATGTGTTTAAATGAGTCTTTACATTTGACTTATTGCCGCAGATCGTGATATTTATGTCTTTAATTAATTTTTGAGCAATCTTTGCGATTGTTTTGCTGTGTACCTCATCTTCAACAAAAAAAGTTTTTTTTGACAAACTAACCACTTGAACGATTGAGACCGCCTCACCCGCGAGCTTTTCTTTTGTATCCTGGTCAATATTGCTCCTGCAAATAACATTATTTCCATCCCATGCTAAAAACTGTGAAAGATTATAAAAGTCTTTATCAAAGATAACTCTTGAATGTGTTACTGCAATTATCTGTTTTTTATACTTCTTGCAAAATTTATTAAAGAAATCAAAAATTATTCTTTCCAAACTCCAATTTAAGTGGACTTCTGGTTCATCAATTAAAAACACATCAGCATGATCTCTCGACGCATACATATTGAATATTAAAGATAGGATTTCCTGTTCTCCACAACTCAAGTCGTTAAGTGATAGAATTGACCCACCCTTTTCAATGTTCATTACAGGACTTCCTGTGTTGATGTCCCAACCAGATTTAAATTTGTAGTTCTGTAGTAAGTTTTTTAAAACTTTATTAAACTCTGTTTCAATACTTTTAATAATTGTTTTTGGTGCTCTGCCAGCCCTTGCTATTTGTTCAAAGTAAACTGCGATAAGCTCTCCAATTGGAGGGTAATTCTCAAAATTTGAATCTTGCACCTGTCTTTGCAAAGTCTCGTTTAGTAATTGTTCAATTTTTCTATTTGATCTTTTAAGATCTTCATAAATGTTTTCAACAGTCCTACGTTGCGAGTTGCGCTTTGGACTAAATGCAATAACCTTTATCTGACTTGAGCTGTTTAACTCTTCGTCATTTTGATGAAGTATTCCATTAATTTTTAAACTTGAGAGTAGCTTGGTTTTACCTGTTCCGTTTTCACCACTAATAATGTTTAATCCATTTTGAAAGAAAATTTCCTGGTTAAGAATACCTCCAAAAAAGTTTGCTTTTGTGCTTTCTATGTATTTATTCACTAGTGAGATTCTACTACTCTTTGTTTTAAACAATACACTCTTGTTTATTTACATGCCCAGCAAGAGAGGGGGCGCGATGTCGAAGGTGATAGTGACTGGGAGGTGGACGTGCTAGAATTTTGGTGAAGGAATATGCAAGATTTAAGTTTAATTGTAAAAGAATTTTATGACTCCAGAGAAAATGGAGATGTTTTTGGTGTAAAAAAAGCGTTTCAAAAGATGATTTTAGCAAGAGATGAATTGGCAAAGGTAAATTTCGGGGAGAAAAACTATATAGAGGCTCAAGTTCACAAGATACACAAAATTCCAGAGGTAGATTTTCAAAATTATTTGGACAGGAGAGATGCAGTCATAAAAATTGCTTTCCCTGGTCTTGAAAAGATGGATGAAGTGCCGCATTTTCTTAATAAGTTACCAGAAGTTGATTTGGATAAAGATGAGATCGTTGGTCTGACTACGGAGAATGAGGAGCTTGTGCCTGTACTAAAGAATACAGAGGTTGAGGAAACGGCAGGACAGGCATTGTTCAAATATTTACCAGAGCAAAATTCATACAAAATTGAAATACCGAGTGGAATAAGTAAGAATCAAAAAATAGCTATATTAGTTCACGAGCTATCACATGTAGCAACTCACTTTTTGACGGATAACAAAATTGAATCACCTTACGAAAGCGAAAAAAGAGCACTGGAATTGGAACTTAGAATATCAAAAGGGATTTCTTCTGAGTATTATTTGGCAAATCTTAGAGACTATTTAATGTGTTTTGTACGAACTGATTTTCAAATTGACATGTTTATAAATCCAGAACAAGACCCAGACGTTCTATATGGTAAATACTTAAGACAATATTTAGGAGAACCGACAACTAACTTTACCAAGCGATGGCAGTTTGAGGAAAAGGTGGTTGAGAAACCACTTTCAGACCTACCTTATGCAGTAGCCGTTTGTAATTTGACGAATCAGAAGTAGGGTGAAGGTGATCTTGTAGCAGTCAAATATGCAAGCAAGATATACTATGAGGAATGGAGGGAAAATTTGATCAGGAACTGGTTGACAGAAGAGAGGCTGAATTTATAAATTTTTTGGTTGACAAAGGAATAATAAACAAAACCAGAATTTCGCAGGTAGACAAAGACATTATTTATGAACTACTCGCGAGAAACGAAGAAGAAATTGTTCTCTTTGGAGAGAAGGAAGATGGCAAAGAACACCAAATTCCCCAAGATAAGATTGACAAAATAAAGGTTCTTCTTGGTAGTGGAGAGGAACAAAAACCAGAAGCAATTGAAAAGAATATGGAAATTGCAAAAAAAGTGTTGGAAATGTTAAAGGAAAAGTCTGGATTTCCTGTAACTGGAATAATTGTTTACGGAAGTAGAATGGATAAAAGAAAAAATCCAACTGAGGCAAGTGATCTGGATATTGTTGTCTATATAAACTCGAGAGATTTGCTGGTAGGAACAGAGACGCAGTTGGATAAATGGGAGGCATTAATTAGAGAAATGAGATTGCCCATTCAAGTAAACATTAGTTGTGCGTATGATCGAAAGATGTTAATTCAAAGCATTTCCAGTCCAGGAAACAACTTACCAGAAAGTAGATGGAGATGGAATCCAAGCGCACTTAAGTTTATAGGGACACTATATGTTGACGGAAAAGAGCTATCTGACGACGAGGTAACAAAATACATAAGAGATCAATTATCGACGCCAGAATGGGATAAGGCAAAAGATGAGTGTATTCTAGAGATAGAAAAAAGAATTGGTTATTTGGTTGGGTAGCAGTGGGAGAAGAAGGGGCAGGTGGAACAAGTATTCATGTCGGTGTTGCGGGAGAAATCGAAAGAGCGGATGGATTTCATGGAGTTTTTAATTAAAGTTTTTAATTCTTCGACTTCATTATTGGTGATAGAGAAGGATTCGCGGCGAAAATTGCCGTTAGTGTCAGGTTCGACAAAGTCAATTTCAGTTTGTTCCACTTTATAAGGGAAGGTTTTGTCTAGCTGCGCTAGAAGTCTATAAAAAACTAGTTGGCGTTTGTAGTCGCCATTGCTGTTTTGAGTATTACCTTCGATTTCGTTTCGACTTTTGGGTTTGCCGGTTTTGTAGTCTATAAATTTAACACTTTTTAGGAAACTGGATTGCTTCGTCGCACTCGCTCCTCGCAATGACGGAGAGAGAGTATCAATGCGGTCGACCTTGCCAGTAAGGGCAATATCATCTAGATAAATTTGGGAAGTGAGAGAAGTGCCAAAAGACTTTTCGGTGAAGAGGGTTTTTTGGAAGTCGTCTTTATTAGCCTCGTAGTAACTGGTAAGAATTTTTTTACCGTGGGCAAGGCGGTCTTTGTAATCAACAGGACTTAAGATTTCTCGTTTTAGTGCCACCTCAAAACTATTTAAGAAGTCTTGTTTGCTTATTAGCTTGTCTTGGTTTAAATTTTGGTAGAGATTTTCTAGAGCAAAGTGGACGGCGGTACCAAAACACATAGAAGGCGACTTGCTTCTTGGAATTCTATAGAGATTATCGAGTTTAAATTTGTAGTGACAGCTTAAGTAGGTGTTTAGGGCGGTGGGTGAGAGTTTAAAGTCTTTGAGGATTTCATTTAGGTATTCATCCTCTTTGGGGAGAACTGTGTCGGTTT
This sequence comes from uncultured Pseudomonadales bacterium, assembly GCA_964592455.1. Taxonomy (GTDB): domain Bacteria; phylum Patescibacteriota; class Microgenomatia; order UBA1400; family MFAQ01; genus MFAQ01. Next base: position 2,226 of record CAZQDQ010000025.1, on the reverse strand, counting down.
GAGGAGTTAGATTGTTTTCTAGAATTTTGGCGGTGGATTTTTCTAAATCAGTAGTATCAACTTCTTTAATCAAGTCTTTTGGTAGGTCTTCTAAAAAAATAGAGGGGTAAACCATTTTTGTAGAAGACTGGTAAACGGTAGAGCCGGTAAGGATTACTTCTTGCTTAGCACGAGTGAGAGCCACATAAAAGAGCCGTCGCTCCTCTGAATTTCTATCCTCCTCTTTTTCTGTATCTTCAAAGACAATAATTCCTGGTGGAAGTTTAATCATTTCCTTCCTCACTTTGTTTCCCCAGTGGGTGTCGGCAAAACGATAAATATAAACTATTTTCCACTCTAAACCCTTTGATTTGTGAGCAGTGGTGAGGGTAACTGCCTCTTTATCACCTAATAGTGCTTGTTCTGGCATTTTTAAGTTGTTGTCTTGCATAATCTCAAGGTTTTGAAGATATTTTCTTAGATTCATTTCGGGGTAAGCCTGACTTTGGTTTTTGACATCATCAAAAAGAGTATTGAAACGGTTTAATTCCACAACAGAGTTAGATAGAGACAATAGATAGTTTAGGAGACCAGATTCTTGAAAAATGATCTGAAAAATTTCAGGTAGAGATTTGCTTGCAGATTGAGAGTTCCAAGAGATGAACTGATTGAAGACTGAATTTATCTTGGGGTCGGAGATTGCTTTTTTACTATGTGACTCGCAATGACGGATGATGGTATCTGTAAGAGATTGGCGGGAGAGGTAAGCTTGGCGGGAAAGTTTTAGAATTTCAAGAGGAGAGAGGTTTAGGTATGGGTAATTTAAAACAGTAAAGAGGTCTAAGTCGTCTATCTTGTCTTGGATATTTGTAACTACCTTAAGTAGTTTTATAAAACAAGAAACATACGAGGAGGTTAAAATATCTGTTCCAGCTTCTAATCTGAAGGGGATTTTTTTGGACTTAAAGAGGTTGACTAAATTTTCAATATCTTTGTTTTCCTTGGCAATAACAGCAATGTCGGAGGGACTGACGCCTGACTTTAATTTTTTTTCGATGGTACTAGCGATAAATTCATCTTCAAAGAGAGAGGAGGAAAACTTGGCTGTTTTTAGTTTGATGTTATCAAGGTCGCTGTTGGCGATTAAAGGCTTTTCTTCTATTAATTTTGCTGAAGTTTCTAAAACTGTTTTGGTTGAGCGGTAATTTTGATCAAGACTAATTTGACTGTGATAGGGAAATATTTTTTTAAACTGAACGAGGTTTTCTTTGCTGGCTCCTTGAAAACGAAAAATGGATTGGTTAGGATCGCCAACAGCAAAGAGATTGGCTTGCTGCCCCCAAAAACTAGCCAAATTAAAAAGGAGTCTATTTTGAGAGGAATTGGTGTCTTGGTACTCATCGACAAGAAAATACTGAAATTTTTCCTGATACTGAAGAAGAAAATCACTATCTTTTTCAAAGCTTTCTACCACCCAATTAATCATGTCATCGAAATCAAAACGGCCAAGGGCGACTAGTTTGGTTTGATACTTTTCATAGACATCGAGTAGGTCTATGTTTTTATTTACTTGCTTTTGCCTGTCGGCAAAAACAGTTTTATTTAGTTCGTCTTTTTGAATTTCGAACTCATCTTTTAAAACTGAGACAAGTTCTCTGAATCTATTAATAGTAAAACCCTCTCTTTTGAGAGTAGAAATGGAGCTAATAATGTCGTGAAGGTAGAGGAGAGGACTATTGATTGGTTTAAGAAGTTGAAAGTCTCCTTCTTCTAGTATTTCTTTGATTATTTGAACTTTTTCTAAATCGGTGACGTTTTGCATGCCCGTAGGCCAACTAAAACGATCAGGGTTTTGAGAAATAATATCATTACAGAAACCGTGGAAAGTGGCGACTTGAACAAAATAACCATCCTTGCCTATCATTTTTATTAACCTTTCTCTCATTTCTCTGGTGGCGCTTTCGGTGAAAGTGAGGGCGAGGATAGAGCTGGGGTCGGTGTCGGTTTGTTTTAAGATGTTGGCGATTCTGGTGGTGAGGACTTGGGTTTTGCCTGTGCCAGGGCCAGCGAGTACTAAAACTGGACCTTCGATAGTGTCGACGGCGAGGCGTTGGTTAGCATTTAGTTTCTTGTAGGCAAGGTTAAAGGCTTTAATATCATGAGTCATGAGCTATTCTATACTTTCTGGCTTTTCGGGGAGGAGAGAGGATTTGAGTTCTTTGGTGGTGCCGAGTTTGTTGCCGATTT
>CAZQDQ010000024.1:0-12097 GCA_964592455.1 uncultured Pseudomonadales bacterium | reverse complement strand
TGTGTTTGACATATCCATATTTTATGGACTGTCGGATATTTAAGTGAACATTGCGCAAAATTGACAAAAACTAAAAATTATGGGACAATCTCTCCAATATTACTTTGCCGGTGTAGCTCAATGGTAGAGCAACCGCCTTGTAAGCGGTAGGTTAAGGGTTCAAGTCCCTTTACTGGCTCTCCCACGGGGGAGGAAAACATTAAAAACGAGGACGTGGCGGAATTGGCAGACGCGTCAGACTTAGGATCTGATACCGCAAGGTGTGAGGGTTCAAGTCCCTCCGTCCCCACTGGCAAGACAAAGCAGGGAGGTAGCGCAGCTGGCAGCGCGCTTGCTTTGGGAGCAAGAGGTCGCGGGTTCGAATCCCGTTCTCCCTACTAGCCACCCCAAAAGTGGCGAAAACTTAGTAAGTGCCCTGGTAGCTCAATGGATAGAGCGGCGGCCTTCTAAGCCGTTGACTGTGGGTTCGACTCCCTCTCAGGGCGCTCCACACACAAGACACTGGAAATACCAGTGTCTTTTTTTATTTTAAAAAAACCTTATCAATGCCAAAAACCAATAGATGTAAGACCAGGCTCCAAAAATTTTATCCAACAACCAATCTGCCACTGACTCCGGAAAATAATAACCTCGCCAAGCGACCGGACGGTAACGAATATCCAGCCGGTTATTTAAAATAGCTTTTCTTCTCATTCCCAACCTGTCCGTAATCGTGTCATTTCTTTTTGCTAAACCAGATAAACCGCTTACCTCCTTAATTTCTTTTGCCTTAATTGATGTTGTTAACAAACTGTGAAGTAAACTTCCAAAAACCTTTACATCTCTCTTTAGAATCTTCTCAGCCACAAACTCGTCCTTGCTACCCCAGTTATGCTTATATTTATTTGGTATCGCCAAAGTTACAATATTGGCCGTGTAATCAAAACTGGAAAAACACCTAGCCTCATCTGACCCCTTAGCAAAGCCTGTTTGGATCTTATCGTTATTCTTCTTTGCAATTATTTCTAACATTTTTTCTAAGTCGTTGTCACCATTAACCATAAATCCGAATAAACAACCCAAATTAGAAAGCTTCACCACTGGCCCGTCTACATAATTTAAGCTAGGTCCCCTAAAATCTTTGTTTGTTGCAATAATTGGGGACTCCAGGTTTAATACCATATCTTGTTTAGTAAGACCCAACTCATTGTCTCTAGCCAGCTTCCAAGCCGATATCTGGTGAACCTCCTCATGGATATTAAAGACAAAATAGGTATCATAAATAGGTACAAACTTCTCCTCCAATAACGCCAACATCACCGCCGTATCAATCGCATTATCGCAGTTATATGCTTTTAAATAATTTTCATCTTCCTCAAAAACAGGAATATCAAACTGAGCACTAGAGTTCCTTGGCACCACAAAATTTGCCGAATAGCGAAATTTTTGTTTGTTACGTCCCACACCTGTTAATTTAACCAAGCCAAGTCTTTCACCAGTAGGTGATAACACTCTCAAATAAAAACCCTTCTTTATTCTTCTTTCTATTCTCTCCAGTCCAACCGATCCAAAAAAAATACCTCGGCCTCTACCGTCTAAAACTGCCCCAGGGTGATCTAGATGAGTCATAACAACCAGCTTCCTTCTTGATTTAGCAGGAACATTAACAATCAAACTATAGGAAGTTTTCTTGTACTCATATCCATGTTTTGTTAAAAAATGCTCAACATACCGCACTTGCGCACCAACCACAAAAGGAGACGAGGGCAGAGAGTTCATCTTCTTTAAATGCTCTATTGTACTTTTATATAAGAGGCTTCTTTTCACAACCAAATTATATCTTCTTCGCTTTCGGAATAAAAACCAAAGTCAGAAAAATTAAAACAAAACCATAGTGCATGGCAAAATTCTTGGCGCCACCAACTAAAGAGACAGCTCCACCAACAAAAGTTCCCAGCACTCCATAAGGTATATTGCGCAGTAAGCTAAGTGTCGATAAGGTTGTTGCTCTGACACTAGACTCTGTACTGTCATTTATGGCGACCGAGGTGTAATTTTGATAAACTGACTCTGCAATTACCCTAATCATAAGCAGCCCAGCTGAAAGCCACATACCAATAATTGGGGAGACAACAAGACAAAGACCAATCACCACCATAGGCACAATCAAAGATAGCTCTAAACTTATTTTCCCTTTCCACCTAGGAATTAAATACGTTGCCACACCAGCTACCAAACAGGCTACAGCAAATAGCCAGCTAATGGTCATTGGATTAAAGCCATACTCAACTGCCAACAAGTCATCTAAGAGGTTATAAATAAACACAGCCAATCCACCAGTAACCACCAAATACCAAGACAATCTTTTCATATACTCACTACCAAATAAGGCTTTTATACCTTTAGTATTTTGTTTGAAAAAAGCCGTCCAAGAATATTTTTCTGTATCAATTTTTGGTTCTACCAAAAAGAAACAAACAATCAAACCCAAAAAGCTCATCAAACCACTAAGCAAATAGGGGAGACCTGGATAGTAGCCAAAGGCTACTCCACCAATAATTGCACAAATCGACATCGCAAAAAGTCTCACTGCACCCAAGCTTCCCATTTTTTTATCAAAATTTTTTTCAGCCTTCAAAGACTTCAAGGTATCGTAGAGGAGGGCCTCCATCGTACCTGAGTAAAAGGCATAAGCCAAACAAATAAAAACCCATAGTGATCCCGCTAGTATCCATAAATTATTCGTCAATCCCATAATGATGTTGCCAACTGTCAATAGCAAGAAAGATAAAATCAAAGTTCTTTTTTTGCCCACCAAATCAGCGAAAGCGCCAGTTGGAATCTCGTAAATAAGTCCCGCCAAAAGCGCCCCAGAATCTAACATTGCCACTGTTGCATAACCACCAAACATCAAATAATAAAAAATCCAATTACCCACCCAAAACCATGAGTGAAAAGCAAAAGACAAAAAATAAACAAGCCAAACATTTCTCTTCACAAGTAATTCTAATACAAAAAAAGCCCTCCTAATTACCTAAGGAGGACTAACAGCAATACCACTAAAAACAGCACAACTATTACAACGGTTGTGACCAAACCAATTCCGCTGCTCGCCAACTTTTCAACGGCTGTCGGTGGATCACCAAATACTGCTCCCAAAACAACCCTGGTAACCATGCCAACCAAAATAGCAACTGGTAACACATTAAAAAAGCTTTTTAACTCCACCAAGCTCCCCGTTGCCAAGGGCACAAACAAGGCCCCGGCCACCAGGACCAAACCAGCAGCAGCGAACGACCACATCACAGACTTTCTAGGCATAAGCAGCCTCCTTTTTTAAATGAATAGGTGTATTATAACCCAAAATGTGCTAAAATACCCCATAATCTTTTAATAACAAGCCAAACGGCTTTGAAAAATAACAAGAGGAGCAAATTTAAATGTCAGCATCATACATACAAAGAAAGCTGCTAACGGCGGATGAAGTAGTTGCTACAGCAAAAGAAATAATCAAATTATCTGGTAAGGTACTAAACCTTGACAGTGCCTATGACCTTGTCGACAGGCACTACGAAGCAGAAGAACCAAAAATTGACAGCGGCTCTAGGGTTGACCTAGTGCATATGATCTTGTTTTTAAGTATAGATCTACCGATCTCAGAAGATACCATCAGGGCATGTATGGTTGAATTTAAAACGGCAGATCAAGCTGCTGTAAGGAGAATGGCACAGTGCCTTCTCGAAGCTGAAAAAACCAATCAAAACCTGCAATAATGCAGGTTTTTTCATGCGTGAAAAAATAGTAGGGGAAACCAAATAGGGGAGAGGGGTATACCATTCTTCACTTGCTTAAATAATAAAAAACCATATAATAGAGTCCTACTTTGACTTTGAAAGGAACCAAAATAAGTGGACGACACGATTGCTACAAGATACGCAATGCTCATAGTTTCCATTGCAAGCGGCAAAGGATCTGAAATAGACCAAAGGGGTTACGAGACATGTCAGCACATTGTCAATAAAGTTAAAACAAAAAATCCAGCCGACAGACAACTTGCAATTCAAAAAATTTCAGAAACGTTAACAAGGTGTCAGATTGCCGCAAATGCTTCCGATCATCAAAAAATCTACGACCAGATTTTAAAGTTAGTCTAAACAGCATGCCCTCCAAATCTGGAGGGCTTTTCTTATCCGCAGACAACAAATAACCTGTCACTACAATGCCCCTAAAAAGGCTTCTGACAAATTCTGTGGGTACTTTATCATTAGTTTGATATATCAACATTTATCATAAATCAATAAAATAAGCATAGTAGACAAAAACTACCCACAAACAAGCCTAAATCTTCGGGTTTTTATACAAAAACACAAAAATAGGCAAATATAAAAGCTGGTAAAACAAAAAGACAAAACTAAACACTCTTAAGAAGGGGAAAGTATAAACTTTCGGGATTCTCTACGGAAAAGTCAAAAGAGCGAGGATCTAATTCCCCAAGCACAACCGCGCATTTTGCGTCGCAAAAGTATTATTGTACGACGTAAAATCAATGATTCTTCCCTAAGCACACTAACTATAAATAGCAGGGGGGAATGGAAAAGAAGACAAAACTAAAGTCAAATTCAAATAAAATAATATATCTACGCAACAGACAAGAGATGTAAAAGAGTAACTAAACAATTCTTTTCTTATACTTCCGGACCACTTCTACCCCAACTGGCAGGCATGACAAATATATCAAATCAGATCAAATTGAGTTATCTACATTCTCTATTCGTGAAAACTACAAGTTTATGTGAAAATTATAGGATATTATGTTATAGGACAACTACTATAGGACTCTCCCCTCTCCTTACTTCTCGACCAAATTTTGATTTTTGCTTTTAGAATTTTTGAGTTTTTTTATCCTCCTGTCCACGATGTTGTCATGAATCCAATTATTACAATAATTACCACCGTTAGCACATACTCAGTAATACTCTCAAGGTATACCCTACTGGAAAGTCTTTGCTCTAAAACACCCAGCAATGCATATAACAAGGAAGTTACCATCAATCCACCCATAAATGGTTTTACAGGCCAAAAAGATATTACAAAACCCAACAAGCCAACTAACAGACCGACGGTTAAAGCAAATCGACCAATCTCTGACACATAGTTATTTTTTAAATCCACGCTCCAAAAAGATGGAAAACTTAATATAAAAGCTACCATAAAAATCATCAAAGAGACCCAATAAAATGGCATCTTCAAGCTCAACACTGCTGTAAAGAAAAACAGTGAAGTAATCAGGGTTAAAATAAAATTTACAGACCTCGCCGCTCTAAACAATTGTATTGTTCTGATTGAAGCCACTGAAAAAATATTTTCCACTAACATAATGCCATATAAACCAATACCAAACAACACGTAATACAAAAAGCGAAAAATACCAGCGAGCAACATGGCGGCCTCCACTTGAAAAACCCTCCCAAACAATCTAGGAATTGAATTTGGCAAAAAGTTAGCAAACAAAGCGCTTCCAAAAGTAAACATCACTGGCAAAACTAACAAAGTAACCCACTCAATACCCTTTAAGTCATCAAAAAGCACCCAAACAACTAAAACATAAGTCAAGGCAGAAATGGCAAGCGACAAACCAAGCTGATAGTCTACAGGCAACCAACTCGACCCCCACAAAGCAAGTGCAGTTACAAATGAAACTAATACAAATCTTGTTCTTTTTTGCATAATAATCTAAGCAACGTTAGTCCAGACTTCAACAACATCATCGTGACTATTAAGACCGGAAACGAGCAGGTTAAGCTGCGTCTTTTGTTCCTTCGTAATTTCTACCACAGGCTGCGGAGTTATCGACCTCATGTACGATACTGACCCAGGACCTCCCAACTTGGCTCCACTCTTCTCCAACATATTCTTTATTTCTCCGGCAGTTCTATTTCTATTGTCGGTTATAGCTGTAATCATTAAACCAACACCACCTACTCCATAAGCCTCATAAACCACCTCCTCTGATAGCTCTCCGTCCGCAGACCCAAAAGCTCTTTCAATTGCCCTCTTTATGTTGTCCATCGGCATGTTAGCCGATTTAGCCTCGTCCACAACAGTTCTTAAAAACGAGTTATTGTTGATATCACCCGAATTACCAGCCTTTACAGCAACTCTTATTTTTTTTGCAATTTTAGTAAATAAAGCACTTCTTTTACTATCTTCAGCCGCTTTCTGATGTTTTATTGTTGACCACTTAGAATGTCCAGACATTAAAGCTAGTATACCAAAAACGTCTCACCAATTGACATATCCATCAACAAAATATATATTCACTTCCAGCATGCAAAATGAACTAATACGCGACCTGAACCAGGAAGCAATTAAAGCGGCAGTAGCCAACGACTGGAACAAAGCAAAAGAACTCAACGAGCAACTGCTACAGGAAACGCCGGATAACGTAGCTGCACTAAACCGACTAGGCATCGCCCTTGCCATGCTAAACAAAAAAACTGCAGCCATGAAGTCTTTTCAAAGAGCTTTGGAACTAGATAAAAACAATCTCATTGCAAAAAACAATCTCGTCAGACTTAAAGTTAATAAAGACAGTACTCTAATAAACCCATCCCTCCAAACAACAGTAAGTTTTATAGAAGAACCTGGAAAATCAAAAGTTATTCCTTTAGTTTCCCAAGGTGAACCAAAGGTCTTCTCCACTCTTACTATAGGTGAAGCTGTCAATCTTGTCCCCAATAAATACAAAGTAAAGGTTATAAGCAGCTCAAAACACTTTATTGGCTACTTGCCAGACAACATAGCAAGACGCCTTATTGAGCTAATTAACTCTGGTTACAAATACAAAGTTATAATGAAGTCTGTAAATCCAAAAAGTCCTAGCATCTTTGCTCAAGAAATTCATGCTAGCAAAAAGCTCAGGGGTGCACCATCGTTTCCGTTGGATGATATGGACCATTTACCATCATTATCAGCCGGAGACTCTAGCGAAACTCCACCCCTTGAAATCTTTGACCCTCTGGTAGGAGAAGATAGCTAAAGTAACCAAACCTCAATCCCCTCTTTCTTAACAGTATCCTTGTAAAAAATTTTTTTGCACCTCATAAACCTTTCTAGTAAGTAGTCAGTAAAAACATACTCAGAACTTGATCTAAACACACATCCGCTTCCCTCTGGTACTTCCCCATCGTATTTTGAGTCAACAAGCACAACTCTTGCCCCGGCAGACTCCAACTTTCTCGCAGTCAATACACCCTGTCCCGCAACCCCAGAAAGGTTATAAACACTAAGGCTAGCATCCTCACCTAACAACGACTCAAAAACAAAACGGTTTTTAGTCCACAAGTTAACCACACTATTAACCTCAAAAAACTCAACACCATCTGGGTCCTTTTTTATTGTTAAGGCCGACTTGGGAATATCTACTTCCAAAGTCTTTCTTGTAGAAACCAAATCAACTAAGTCTTTTCTTATCATTATTCTGTCACGCAATGTCAAATTAGTATTCAAACTAAAAGAGTGCAAACTCCTAAGCAAGTTTTCAGGCACAGCCTTCCCTTCTACCTTTATTGCTGAAGGCAAAATAACCCCCAAGGTACCAGATACTGACTTAGCCACTAAGTCTAGAGAGTTTCTTTCTTTCTCAGCATACTTCCAAAAAGAAGAAACAGCAAAAATCGCATTACTAGAGTCGACCTTAATCTGCATCGCAAGCGGCAACTTTATCCATACCAAGTAGCCCTCTTTAGGTCTTACTAAAGCTATCCCTATACCATCGTCCCCAACAACAACCAAGTTCAACCCTAAATCTTTAGAATAAAGGCCTCTACGGGTAAAGCTCAAAATCAGTAAACTAAATAAAACTATAAAAAAACCAACCCCCAAGTTGACCAAAACTCTCTTAAAATCTACTTTGTAAGCCACAAATAATTCTATCAAAACTAAACTGCCAAAGGTAATAAATCCATAAGTCTTTGACAGCTTTCTGGCAAGCTTGAGTTGAAACTCACTCTCTTACCGTCCATGTCAGTAAAGGCCAAATATGATGCATGCAGAAAATGATGATCTAAAATTTTTCTATCTTCCAATAGTTGCTTTTTTTGTAAATATTTATCATCGCTAAATAGTGGCCAACCCAAAAAAGAAAAATGTACTCTGACCTGATGAGTTCGACCAGTCGCAAGACCAACCTTAAGTAAGCTGAGGCTGTTTAGCCATCGCTCATTCTCTGACTTTAAAAAATATTTCTTCAAAACTTTCCAACTGCTAAGAGCTTTTTTACCATCATAGTGGACATGCCACTTTTCTCTCTCAAAAGTGCTTCTTTTCATAGGTAGAACAATTTCTCCCTCATCAGGCTCCACATTTCCATGGACTAAAGCAAGGTATTGCTTTTCCACTTTCCTACTCTTAAATAAATCAAGAAAATACTTTAACGCCTTCGGATTCTTTGCAATCAGCAAACAGCCACTAGTTTCCTTATCCAATCTATGACAAATACCGCTCCTACTTAAAAACAACTCACCACCACTCTGAAATCTGAGATCTGAAATCTGAAGTCTACTCTCTACCCAATCCTGAACCGTCGGCGCCTTTATACTCTCCGCCCTGTTTACCACCACACCTACTGGTTTATTTACCACCAGGTAATCTGCTGTTTCGCATAGTATTGGTATCTCTATCATCTCCAACAAGTATATATGACAATGCCCCAGCTGAAATCAAAAGATCAGATAGATTCACCCACAAACCTGTGTTAAAGACTAATATATAATCCCAAACGTAACCAAAAAGTACTCTGGGTACCAAGTTACCAATACCTCCCATAATCATAACAACTAAAAATAAATTGTTGTATAGGCTATTTTTCCAAAAAAATATAAAAATTATAAAAACTAGAGCTGGCAGTAAAAACTGCAGGTGGCTTCCCATCTCTTGTGCTATACCAAAAGAAATCCCCCTATTTTCTATTCCAAAATTCTTAAGATAGCTAAGACCCTGCAAAAACCAATCCAAAAAAACAACCAAAACTAATCCGAAGAAAAACAGTTTATTTAGAACGTACCTTCTCTTTTTGTTTTTCACAATCAATACAATATTCCGCAGTAAGCTTTATAGCTAATCTGTCAGTATCAATCATTTTTCCGCATGACGCGCAAATTCCATATTTACCAAGCTTAATTCTGGTCAGTGTTTTTCTTATTGCCACAATTGACCTGTTGACTTGTCTGCGCAAAGCATAAGCTCTGTCGTGTTCAACATTCTCAGCCACGTCAGAGTCAACAGAATTATCACGATCTCTATTGCCCAAAACAAAAGGGTCTTGGTTTTTAAGAGCCTTACGGGATGTTTTAAGCTTCTTCTCCTCCCCACGTAAGAAACTTACAATGGGAGCCAAAACAGTAGCAGGAAAACTTATTTTGCTTTTATCTTTTTCCATTTTTTTATTATTAAAAAATCGTCTTCCAATATTCTACCAGACCTAGCATACAAAAGCGCAAGACCAATTACAAATAAAGCAATTCCCAGTCCATAGGAATACGCATTCTTAACAGAGTATATACCAAGCTCAACTAAGTAAAGCAAGCCCACCGCCATTATCCCAGAACAAAAAACAAAACCTGTTCTGGCATAGGTTTTGCTACCTTTATACCAATCAAAGAAGCGGTAGGTTTTTTCAGCTTTCCATAGCCAAAAAGAAACTAACAAACTCAACAAACCAACCAGCAAATTTTGCCAATTAAAAGAAACCAAAGACATAAAAACCCAAAGAACAGACACCCCGAAAAAATACCCTAAAAAAAACAGGTCCAAATAGTCGTAAACCTTACCCTTTCTTTTCCGAACACTGTGTACAACCGCCAATAAAAATCCAAGTAGAGCAAACCACCTGTTCATTCCAGGATACTCAGATACCATAAACACCCTGCCCCAATGTTTTACAAAAAGAGATAAATTCATTAAAACATACCCGACTCTCGCTGACAAAAACCCCCAAAATGCAGCCAAAACTATTATGTCCAAAACCGACGACTCTTCAAAGTGTGTTTCTGTTGACTTCTTATAAAAAACAAACGCCCCCCACAAAAAAGAAGCCGCAATAAAAAGACCTAAAGTATATACATTTACACCAGACAAATTTACCACTTCACCCATGGCTCTAGTGTATACTAAAATCCAAATGCTTTCTATTGCTCACGGCCCAACTGGAGCCCTCATTGCTTCAAAAATCAGTAACCCTTTCATTTCCCTCCCCCTGGCTATACTTGCCCACTATTTACAAGACCGTGTACCTCATTGGGATGTTGGCCAAGGCTTAACCCACGGACTCAAACGAAAAGCTCAATCTTTTTTTCAGGAACTTTTTTTTGACCTACCTCTTTCAATTGTCATCACTTACTTTTTATTTCAATACAACAGAGATTTTAATATGAACATCTGGCTGGGTTGGTTTGCTGGCCTATTGCCAGATTTTATTGAGTTTCCTAGACTCTTTCTAAAACATAACCACAAACTCATCGAGTGGCACCACAAATTTCACAAATGGTTCCACGTCTCAATTCCTAACAAACTTTGGTTACTTCTCACACAAGTCATTAATCTTCTACTTATCATATACTTAATATAAATATGTCATTGCGAGGCTCGACTTTAGGTCGGCCGTGGCAATCCATATCCAGGGATCATAATTCTAAATCACCACAACTCGAGTACGAAATTCGCGATGACAAATTAATTCACTCTCCCTGTATACTCCCCAGACTCAGTATTTACCTTTATTTTGTCGCCTTCTTTAATAAACAATGGCACCATAACTGTCAAACCAGATGCTGTTTTTGCCGGTTTCAAGACATTGCTAACAGTATCTCCCCTTGCTCCAGGTTCTGTCTCCACTATCTCTACCACTACCGACGCAGGAATCTCTACTCCCAATATTTTTTCACCCCAAAATAACACCCACGCTTTTTCACCCTCCACCAAGTAAAGTTCATCGTCACCCAAAACTGACAGAGCAATCTCAACTTGTTCAAAAGTATTAGGATCCATAAAGTATGCTTTTTCGTCGTCTTTATACAAATACTGCAAGTGTTTCTTCTCCAACAAAATATCCTCTACTAAATTTCCAGATATAAAGCCTTTGGTTACTATCGCTCCGCTAAAAAGGTTCCTAGCTTTTACTTTTATGGTGGCGTTACCCCTACCCATCTTGGTAAAGTCGTATTTAGTAACTTTATAAGGAATACCATCCTCGGTAAAGGTTACCCCTACTTTTAGTTTATTCACATCGATCATGAGGCTATGATACCCTGTCTACCCCATTCTTGCCAAGGCATGATATAATATAGGACAAATATGCATTTTTGACAAAGGAGAAAAAGAAAGTATGTACAAAAGTTCATTTTCAATAGCACTTCTGTTAGCATTCGTACTACTTGCAGGAGACCAGTGGTTAAGTGTCTTAATAAACCTCCTGATTTTTGCTGGGTTTGCAGTCCTATACGGACTTTATCTCAACAAGAAAAATTATCCAGAAAACCATAAAGGAGAAAAGAATGAATCAGGATAAACCAAATTTTCCAAAAATGATTAAGAATTTTTTCATCAAGATCGGTCTCTGGGCGATCATGTCAATCACAATGTTTGGTCTCATGTGGCTAACATCAGTTAATGGCGGCATTCTTGGTCGTTTTCAAGTCTTAGCCTTCAGCTTCGAAGGCTTGCTCTGGTTGCTTGCCAGTATCGCCATCACTACCAACAAGCTTTGATCAAAACCCCCGCAACCGCGGGGCTTTTTTGTGCCGGGGGCGGGAATCGAACCCGCATGATCTTGAGGACCAAAGGTTTTTGAGACCTTCGCGTCTACCATTCCGCCACCCCGGCCTCTCCCCTATTTTACCAACCAATAGTATTGTTTACACTAGCAAATGGTAAAATATAGGATAACTCACTTTTTAGGAGGCAGAAAATGGTCCTTAAAATTCTTTTTCGTTGGATCGCTGTAGTTTTAGCTATACTCATAACCGCTACCATCTATAGAATTAGTGTGGGAAAAATATCAGAAACGTGGTCGATGTTAATTACTTTGACGTGTTATTTCTCCATTTTTCCCGTTGTCTAT
>CAZQDQ010000023.1:0-12322 GCA_964592455.1 uncultured Pseudomonadales bacterium | reverse complement strand
ACGAATATCTTTTAGACCAGTGATAATGTAGCCTACTTGACCGGTGTGTAGTACTTGATTTTTTTGTCTTAGTGGAGCAAAAGTTCCAATTTCAGAACAAGTAAGTGCTTGACCAGAACTGTGAAAAACAACCTTGTCGCCTGACCTTAAAATACCGGAAGACACTTTAACAAAAGCAACGACGCCAAGATGGGCGTCATAAGCAGAGTTAAAAACTAGTGCTTGGAGATTGTCTTCTGGTGAGCCTGTAGGAGCTGGTAAACTTGAAACAATTTTTTCCAGAAGCTGTTCTACACCTTCACCAGTTTTGGCAGATATTTTTAGTGGCTCGGTGTTTATATTGAGGAGTTGCTTTATTTGGCGGACACTAGCATCGACGTCTGCGAGGGGCGCGTCGATTTTATTTATGGCAGGGACTATGGTTAGTCCCAAATTTTTGGCGAGCCTTAGGTTGGCAACTGTTTGAGCTTGGACACCTTTGGTGGCGTCTATTAGAAGTATGGCTCCTTCGCAGGCTTGCAAGGCTCTTTCGACTTCGTAGTTAAAATCCACATGCCCTGGAGTATCAATTAAGTTTAGCTGGTAGGTCGTTGATTGTAGATCGTAGAACATGGTAACAGGAGCCAGTTTGATGGTTATACCCCGCTCTCTTTCGATGGGGTTGCTATCGAGCAGTTGGGGTTCTATTTCGTCTTTGGCAACCGTACCGGTAAACTCCAACAAACGATCTGCTAAGGTGGATTTACCAGCATCAATATGGGCAATAATAGAAAAATTGCGAATATTTATGGACATGAATTTTATTAGGTGTTTGTAGTGGAACCGTCGATGACCTCGTCACTGCTGGCCAGTATTTTACGCCAATTACCGAGTTTTCGGACAATATTAATGACCTCAGACAGCTCTTCAACCTTAGTAAGACGACAAAATAACAGGTATACTCCGAAACCGACTGTGCTGACAACTAAAGTAAGAACAATAAGTGGGATGGTTCTGGTCGTATCGAAGACAAAGGCGTCTAAAAGGCGCATTGGCAACCACAAAGAGAATCCTGTTAAAGCGGTTACAGACAACATCTTAAAAAGTTTTTTGCCAATACCAAGATTTCCGATTTTTTTAGTAAGAAGAATATAAGTGATAATGAAATCGAGTAAGTTGGAAACAGATAGAGCCAAACTAAGACCAACAATGCCAAGGTCAAAGCGCTTTACTAAAATATAGGCAAAGTAAGAATAAAAACAAACAGAGATGAATCCACTAAGTAATGGCGTTTTGGTATCTTTTAGGGCGTGTAGAGCTCTAGTTAAAGTGTGAGTTACGGCTAGGGCAGGGATAGAAATAGACAGAATAGCCAAGGCTAAACCCGTGTCTAGTGTCGCACCCCAAGGAAAAGACTTAGCACCAAAAACAATACGAACCAAAGGAATGCGAAGAACCAAAATCAAAACAGCGGCAGGCAGTGAGAAGAAGAAAATCTGCAAGAGCGACTTGATGAGAGTGTTTTTAAAAACGGATTTGTCACTTAATAGTGCGTCTTTTGCAAGAGAGGGAAAAGTGGCTTGACTTAGGGAAACTCCAAACAGTGTGACAGGAAGAATGTACAATTGACGAGCAAAAGTATACATAGATAGACTTCCGGGTAACAGGAGTGAGCTAAGGTTGACCGATACCCAGCGCTGGATCTGGTCAAGGCTTAGGGACAAGGTGCGACCTGGCATAAGGCGGAGCATTTGAGATAGACCGGGGTGAAAGTGGTT
Organism: uncultured Pseudomonadales bacterium; assembly: GCA_964592455.1. Taxonomy (GTDB): domain Bacteria; phylum Patescibacteriota; class Microgenomatia; order UBA1400; family MFAQ01; genus MFAQ01. Next base: position 10,565 of record CAZQDQ010000023.1, on the reverse strand, counting down.
AAAAATTATTTTGGGGGTAATTCCTGACTTAATCACGGATGGTACCTGAATGAGACTGTGCATTAGAGCTCCAAAAATAACACCGATGGCAGCAGAATATATACCGTAGGAGCTAGAAAAAAAGTAGACACCAAGGACTGTTCCCAGGTTATAGAGGATCGGAGCAAGAGAGGGGATAAGAAATTTCTGCTCTGCCTGTAAGACACCAGTAAAAACTGATGAGGTAGCGAAAATAATTTGAGCAAGTGACATGATCTTAATCAGATTTGCCATAATTAGGAGTTGTTCGTGAGGAAAATGGGTAATGAGATTAGAGATTGGATAAGCAAAAACAAAGACAATTAGAGAAAAAATAGCAAGAACAAAAAAAGTTAGGCTCAAGACTGATTGAGTAAGTCTATTGGCATCTTCTTTTGATCTTTGAAGTGACTCTTGAAAAAAAGGAATAAATGAAGCAGAAAGAGCGCCAACAATGAAAAGCTGAAAGATGGTGTCAGGAACAACAAAGGCAGCAAAGTAAACGTCAAGGAGCGCTTCCTGACCGCCAAAGAAGCGCGATGCTAGCAGACGATTTCTCAGGAGTCCAAGCAGAGCTGACGCTAAAAAAGAAATTCCAATAATAACAGCGGCTGACAAAATACTGCTGTTTTTTTTTGCAAAGAACTCCTGAGACTTGGAAATTATTTTTTGGACCACGACATATTTTAATTCAGTCAGAATTGATTATCTAGCTTGTTGTCGGTCTCTGCTACTCATGATAGAATTGCAGGTACTTATGCCATTAACTAAATCTGCAATCAAAAAACTAAGATCAGACAAGCGTAAAGCTTCTTACAACAGAGCAACAAGGACAAAAGCTAAAACAGCTGTAGACAGTTTTAAGTCACTTTTGACCCTAGAAACACTTAGTAAGGCTTTTTCGGCCGTAGATAAAGCAGCTAAGAAGGGTGTGATAAAGACCAGAAAAGCTGATCGAATAAAGTCTAGACTTTCAAAGAAGGTCGCAAAGTAAATTAGGAGGTGTTTTTCGGATACCTGCTTTGATATACTGAAATTGTGGCTAAAATCGGGGAAAATTTCAGGTTGAACTTGTTGCCAAAAACCAGTTTTGAGTTCTCATCTTTGGGAAAGTTTTTGTCGTGGGCCATGACTACCGGGAGAGTGTTGGTTGTTCTTACAGAATTTGTAGTTTTGCTTTCTTTTGGTTCTAGGTTTTATTTTGACAAGAAAATAAATGATTTGTCAGAAGTTATCGATCAAAAAATGGCGCAAATTGAAAGTTTTTCTGAAGTTGAAGTCCAAATGAGAACGGTTTTGGCAAAACAAAAACCGATTATCAACTACATAGAAAAAAATATTAATTTTGCTCAAAAATATGATAACTTAAGTGCTTCCGTTCCCAGAGGAATAGTTATGGAGAAGGTATATATTGACCAGAATACTCTAAGGTTAACAGGTAAGGCTGAGACAGAACTGGCTTTTGCGACATTTTTGGCTAATATAAAAAAAATGGATTCATTATCGTATCTTAATATTCGAGACACTAACTTTGAACAAAATACAAAATCTGTCACTTTTACCATTCAGGCAACTTATAAATAATAATGGCCATAGTAAATAACGAACGTTACGCAAGATACTACCACAAGCTAGGTGTGGTTTATGAAAGGCCAGAAGTCAAAGCTTCTTTGGAAGTAATTTTTTCTGTGTTTATGGTGGTGTTACTGATATTTGCAGCAATTAGGCCAACACTTACCAATTTAACAGCTTTACAAAAAAGAATTGCAGATAAGGAGAGTCTAAACGTGAAGGCTGATAAAAAAATCTCTCAGCTTTTTACAGCCCAGGAACAACTTAGTCAATTTAGTACATACTTAAACTTGTACGATAATGCTGTGCCTCAAAAGTTTAGTTATGTGGACCAACTAGGAAGAGTTGAAAAGTTAGCGAGAGAAATTGGTCTTGATGTCGACTCAATATCAGTTCCTGGAATAATTTTGTTTGGAGAAGGTAAGGGTGTGGGAGAGTGGTCTACAAAATTATTGAAACCAGATGTGGACAAAATTATCACTACCCCTGTTAACTTTCAAGTCTCAGGAAAGCCGAAACAGATTAGAGATTTTTTGGTACAAATAGAAGCCATGGACCGCCTGACAACAATAAAAAGCGTAAATTTGGTTAAAGAATCAGGAACAGCTAAAGGCAGTGAAAAAATAAGAGCAAGTGGACAGATAAATTTTTATGTATTAAGTAGTAATAAATGAAACCTAGAAAGAGTTTATCTGTTTATGTATTATTAGTAGGTATACTAGGTCTTTTGATTGTTGCTGGTTTCTTTACCTTTCAAATAGTGGACGAGGCAACTAAAAGTCAGGTTCCAGCGGTGCAAAGAGAGTTAGTAAAACCAGTAGATGGTGTAATCGACCAAAAGGTGATAGATAACTTACAAAAAAGGAGAGTTTTCTCCAGAGAAGAAATCTTGATTTCACCGACAATAATACCATCTACAACCATTGTTCCGACTACGGCAAAGATAGCGACAGCCTCATCTGAAGCCGCAGCAATACAACAAACAGAAAAGCAATGACTCAAAAAAGTATTATGAACCGAAAAATTCCGACTTTTTTGGGCCTTTTGATTTTGGCGGCTGGACTAATTGGAGGGATTTACCTAGTAAACTCAAGGACAAGTTTGCAGACGAAAGCAGGACCGACAGAAAGCCCAAAAAATATAAAAATAACTAATAGAGGATCCAATAACATCAGTATTAGCTGGACAACTGACGTGCCTATGACTGGTTACCTTCGATACTCCGAAGACCCGGCTAAAATAAATCTTCCAGCTGGTGATATTAGAGATCAGATATCGGGCACGTCCCAACCATACACAAATCACTACGTGAACATTACGGGGTTAAATCCAAACAAACAGTACTACTTCAATATTGGTTCGGGATCACAAACTTATAACGACAACGGTAGACCCTTTCAATTTAGAACTTTCCCAAGTGTAAGTTCACCAGCTGAAGATGTAGTGTCTGGTAAGGTCGTTAATACCGACAACTCTCCAATAAATGGTGCAATTGTTTTTTTAGATATCGAAGGATCTGAGACTCTCTCGACAATAACAAAAAATGATGGTCTTTGGAGGATAAATTTATCTTCAGCCAGAACGAAAGACGGAAAGACGGTAGCTATTGATCCAAAACTCACAGTTTTGTCTATTTTTGTTCAAGCTGGCACAACTGGAACTGCTACAGCATTAACGAACACAGAAAAAGCTAGACCTGTTCCGGACATTGTGATAGGTAAGAATCAGGCATTTGTGGAAGGTACAAATTTACTTGCAAATAGTGTTATCGATAATAGTTCTAGCAGGAGCGGAACCTTTGCTCTTACTGAAAGTCAGCTGTCGACCACTATCAATTTGGAGCAAACTGGCCAAGTGCTTAGTGCTGTTACTTTTTTGAACCCTGCCATAGAAGGTGAGTTAATAGCAACTACCTCACCTGAATTTAAGTTAAAACTGGCTACTGGTTCTGGAGTTGTTATCAGTGTAGGTGAACAGGTTTCAGAACCTCTTTTGTCCAACCTTAACGGTGAATATATTTGGTCTCCAAGCAATGAACTTTCTAAGGGTTTGAATACTCTCGTTGTCGAGTATATCGACGATAAAAATGTTAAACAGAAAGTAAGTAGAGGTTTTAATGTTTTGGCCGTCGGAGACATATCTGGATTACCAGCCTTTACCGCAACTCCATCTGCAACAGTGGAGATTACCCCAACACCGACAGAAGCAAGTACCATGCCAGATACTGACGAAGAAAATTTGGACGATGCTGGAAGTGTAGAACAAATTGTAACCTTGGTGCTGCTTGGTTTAATATTGATGGTAGGGGGGAATATTTTAAAGAAAAAATGGCAATAAAAAATAAAGTTGTCTATCCACTGTTTGGTTTAGTTTTAGTTGTTGTTGCAGTTGTTTTCACTTCATTGAAAGTTTCACAGCAAACCTCTATTGCTCCAAATGCACCAGAGAGCAAGCCGCATGCAGGTGCGGCCCGAGCGTGTAGCGAAATAGGTGTCGGTTTGATATGCGTGCCAGCATCGGCAGCTAATTCAGGCGACAATGAACCCATCGGCTCTGAGTATTGTTTAACTGGCAACACTAGTAGTCCATATGCTTGGTGCTGCGCCCCAGGCTACGAAAATGTTTACACTAACTCGGCATGGAGGTGCGCTTTAAAGGGTAGCAGCTCTGGTGGTAGTAGTTCTGGTGGTGGAGGCAATACTGGGTCAGGGTCTGGAGGAGGAGGAAATAAAAATAGTAGTTCTGGTGGTGGTGCTTGTGTGGAGGAGTGTCCTGGAAGTGACGGAGTATTAAGAAATTGTACAGGCACACAGGAGCAGAGCTTGTGTGCATGGCAAGGCAGAAAAGAAACTTGCGGAGGAAGAGATTATTGCTGTCCATCGGCAAATGGAGCGTGGACTACTGACATGACTATGTGCCCAGAATGCAATATTACAGGGCCGACGAATATGACAACTGAATCAATTTCTGGAACTTCGCAAAAATTAAAGTGGACAAACGGCATTGGGGGCATGACACGATTGTGGGTTAGCAAACATCCAAACCCATCTTCCAATTGTAATGGAGGTGACGGAGATAGAACATTATGTGTTCTAGAAGACAGAAGATTCGAAAACGGGGAAGCGGAATTTGTTTTGACAAATTTAGTCCCTAACACCAAATATTATTGGAGACTGATGACATGGAAGCAGTCAGGTTGTGACGCTGGGTCAGCGGTATTTGACTTTACAACCTCAAACGTAACTTGCACTCCTTCTACATGGACACCTGACCCGTCCTTAACTTGTGTAGGAACAAGTGTAACCCAGACCAGTAACTGTGGGACAACAAGGACAACACCAGGAACAAAGAATTGTTCATGTACACCCAACGGGACGGTAACTTGTTCAACGGATTGCAGTAATGCATGCGGCCAGCAAGCAACTACGATAACTACTTGTACTGACTCATGCGGTAGCCCAACCACAAAACAGTGTCCAGCAACAGCTTCGTGCTGTACAGATACAACTTGGTTGCCAGATACAAATTTGACTTGCACAGAAACAAAAGTAACCCAGATGAGCAACTGCGGGACAACAAGAGAGGTGAATGGGACAAAGAATTGTTGTGTGGAGACGTCATGGTCACCGACAAACTTAACAAATATCTGTTCTGACAGAACAACAACCCAAACTAGCAATTGTGGAACAACCAGAGAAGTAAACGGGACAAAAACTTGCTATCCCGACATGTCGATAAAAATTAGAACCTACCAAGATGATCAAAGAAACAAGGAGGGAGTTTATTTTACCGACAAAGAAATTACAAAGGTGTCTCGCGGACAGATAATAGTTTATGCAATTGAAGTAAAAAATAGAGGCGAGGGAGCAGCAAAAAAAGTGGTAATATCCGACGCTTTGGTAGGTCAAAACCAAGAATTACTGACATTTGTAGATAGCGAGAGTAAGTGCAAGTTTAACTTTACAACCAAGAAACTGACTTGTGAAATCGACAAAATTCCTCACAACAGTGCAGAGAATATAAAGTTTAGAGTTAGGGTTTCGCAAACAGCGCTTAACGGGAAAGTTATCAGAAACAGCGCCAAAGCTTCCTATAGTGGGGGTTCAAAAGAGGCGTCGATAAACACCGTTGTCAGTTCGATTGTGACCTGCAATGAGACCTGCACAAACGACACTGAGTGTTCTGCTGGATTGGCTTGCGACGTTATCAGCAACAAGTGTCGAAAACCAACATGTATCAGCTCTTCTACTTGTAGTTGTGCTACAGCCAACACAACCGTGGCACCGACAGCGACTCCAACTACTACTTCTACCCCAACAATATCAACCTTACCAGATACTGCTGAGGACGATATAACTTTGACACTTACGGCAACTAAAACTCCAACAAAAGATATAGCAATGGTTGATGATATTGAAGCTGGATCAGAGGAAGAGGATTCTCTACCAGAAAGTGGAATTTTTGATTTATCACAAGGAACAATTTTAGGTGGTGGAATCATTTTGGCGATTATTGGTTTGTTTTTGGCTTTATAGAGATGGAACCGAACGTACTTAATCAAAAAAAAGAGGAGTCTTTGACAAGTAATGTTTGGAGTGAAAACTTGAAAACTAAGAATAAAAAGCAAAAAAGAAAAATATTGTATCTTTTTTTGGCGGTTGCTCTAGTAGCAGGGTCGGCTTTGGGGTCGTTCTATTTATCCCGAAGTCTGAACCAAGCGTCAGTGCCAAATGCACCAGAGAGTCAGCCACAAGCGGCAGATACGAGATGGGTAAGAGGAGCTGATGGTGTGGTGAGAGATACGGGAAAAGCAGGAGTGACATCCCGTGAAGCAATTAGTAGTTGGAATGGAGGAGCTGACTGTAATCAAGGTTGTGGAGCAAATGAGTATTGTGAGAATGGGAGATGCAGAAAATCGGGAGGGTCTGGAGACGCAAGAAGCCCATTGCAACAGCAGTTAGGATATGGAACACAGCTTGTTGTTTCTCCCACTAGACCGCCACTGAGTGACTATGTTTGTACTTCAGAGAACTGTCCTGGACCAGAATTTCACTGCGCAAGTTCAAATAGATGTGTAAACTCAACGGGTTATTGTAACGGTTTAAGATGCAATGGTAGTTGCGTACGTGATGGAGCAAATGATTACAGATGTGATACTACGACTGCGCCAAGCATAACACTGGATAATAGCAATGACCCAAACAACTGTGGTGCGGACGGCAATGTTTGTCCAATAGGAAAACAAAAATGTGTAGGTGGAACATGTGTCTCGGAAAACGGTGCGGTTTCATGTAATGGCATCGCACCCGATAACCATGATGGTGCAGGTAGCCTTAGAAATTGTTGTGTGCCAGGTGGTGTTGGTGTTGATCCAAATACTGGTGACGTAGACCAAAGAGTGCATTGGACGAACTGCGCAAGTGGGACGACGTGCCGACAAGGTGTTGGTTGTATTGGGGCAGGAGGTAGAGTTGTCGACAACGTTCGTGAATCGGAGTTGACTAGCTCAACTACTACGACAGTGACTATTCCTCCAACACAAACAATTACCATACCACCAACAATTACAACGACACCAACAGCAACTCCGTCGGCTACGATAACAGTGACAGTAACTGCAACCCCATCTGCAACAATTACAGTTGAGCCAACTAAAGCAGTCTGCAACGAAAGTTGCCTCATAGACAGCGACTGTACTTTTGGTTTGTTTTGTGACAGTGAGTCTAATAAGTGCAGAAAGGCAGAATGTTCGACAGAAAGTAGTTGTGTTTGCCCCACAGAAACTCCAGAGCCAACGATAGTGGGTTGTAATAAAAGATGTATTTCGGACAGTAACTGTAGTACTGGTCTAAAGTGTGATAGTGAATCTGGTCGCTGTAGGAAACCAGCCTGTTCGGATGAAAAGGACTGTAGTTGTCCAAAACCAAGGAAGACAGACTCTCCAACAAGAGAAGTAACGAGAACTACAACCAGAACAGCGGCACAACCGACCGTACTAAAAGAGGCTGGCATTTTAGATTTTCCTGGGGCAGCAGTTTTTGGAAGTGGCCTTTTGTTAACAGTAATTGGAATATTGCTAGCACTATAGAAGTAAATAAGCTATATTGGTTTTATGTCCCTATTTAAGGGAACTTAAGGCAAGGAAATGCAAGACACAAATTTACAAAACCAATCTCAAAATCAGCTAGGTGGTTTACCCCCTCTTCCGTCTACCTCACCATCAGCAACGCCAGTGGCAGAAAATATTGGTGGAGACTCTACTTGGCCTGGTAAAAAGAAAAATAATAAGCTGAAGTACTTTCTGGGTGGTTTGCTTGCTTTAATTTTGGTTGGTGGAACTGCCTTTGGGGCTTATTATTTTACAAGGAACTTAAACAGAGCTTCGGTACCAAACGCGCCAGAAAGCAAGCCCCAGGCTGCGCAAAGATGGGTACGAAACGCTGAGACTGGAAATTTAGTAGACACAAACAAAGTTAACGTAAGAGAGGTTTCTAATGGTGAATATGAAGTGATATCTGTTAAACCTCAATACGCTGAGCAAGGAGTAAGAATTAACAATCAGGGGACAATAATCGGTGGGAGGGAGGATGGTGGCGGTGGAGGTGCTGCGGCTTGTACAGTAAGGCAGGCAACAAACTTGAGAGTGGAAAATATTTCCACCAATAGCGCTAGACTAACTTGGACACCAGGGATTGGTAACTACGTCAAGCTTTGGGTCAGCACTTCGAGTGATCCAACCGGAGCGTGTAATCCCCTTCCAAATAAAACTGTCAATAATGTTTGTGTGGCAAATGAAAACGGTAAGCTAATAAACGGCGATCCAAATCACGCCGATATTCCAGCATCAACAACTAGTTGGGTAGTTAACAACTTAAGACCTGATACCACTTACTACTGGAGAATGATGATGTGGGTAACATCTGGTTGTGACGAAGCTTCTCCAATAACATCTTTTAAAACATCAGCCGTGACCTGTACAGATACAACATGGACTCCAGACCCAGCTTTAACTTGTGTTGGGACAAATGTAACTCAAACAAGCAATTGTGGAACGACGAGAACTACTTCCGGAACTAAGACGACTGGTAATTGTTGTGTGAGCACAACATGGACACCAGCAACAAACACTGTTTGTCTTAACACCTCTTTTGTCCAAACGGATAATTGTAGCGCCACCAGAAGCGCTACTGGTACAAAAACAGGTGACGCTTGTCAGACTTGTACAAACGAAACCTGGTCTCCTGCTACCAGCACGGTATGCGAAGGTGAGGAATTTACTCAAACAAGTAGTTGCAGTTCCACCAAAACAAGAGTTACTGACGGAACCAAGGACTGCTCTAATGGTGAAGGTGATCTGTCTATTGAGAAAAAAGCTTATGAAGACGAGGAGGACAATAGTGCTGGAGACTACGAATTAAACAACGAAATAGATACAGTTTCTAAGAACCAAGTCTTTGTCTACGCCTTTGAAATAACCAATGACGGTGATAACAGAGTTGAAGATATTAAGGTGGTTGATACTCTAAAAGGTGACAATACTGATTTGCTGACATATGTTGATGGAGATGACAGATGTACTTACACCTCCAGTACTAGAAAAGTAACATGTGATGGAATGGATTTGGATGGTGGTGATAGCGATGTTTATGCTTTTAGGGTAAAGGTGTCTAGTAGTGCTGTTAATGGCGACACAATTAAGAATGCTGGTGAAATAACTTACAAAAACATGCCGAATGGAGGAGAGGTAGACGTAAGCAGCGAGCTAACTATTAGTACGGTTGTGGGTTGTAATCACGTTTGTACTAGTGACGATGAATGTAGTTCTGGGCTGACGTGTGATCCAGATACAAATAAATGCCGAAAGCCGAGTTGCACAGAAGCAAGTAGTTGTAACTGTCCAGTAGAAAGGGCGGCTACCGTTCAACCAACAAGGAGGGCGACAGTAGCTAGAGTAGAGCCTACAGAGTTGGTGGAAGCCGGTATTTTGGACTTCCCTGGAGTCGCTGCTTTTGGTGGAGGTTTGCTTCTGGCGGTAATTGGCATACTACTGGCTCTATAGCTGCATGAGGTTTGCTGTAATTGGATCCGGTTTTGCTGGTTTGTCTTGTGCACTTGAGTTAGTCAAAAAAGGACATGAGGTAGAGGTTTTTGAAAAAGCAGATAAATTGGGTGGGCTAGCTGGAGGATTTAAACAAAAGGGGTGGAGCTGGAATTTAGAACATTTTTATCATCATATTTTTGCAAATGATGACCAAATAATTGCTATTGCTAAAGAAGTAGGTTGCCCTCCAATATTCATGTCTCCAAGAACTAGTTCATACTTGCAAAACAGGATACTACAACTAGATTCTCCAATGTCAGTTCTTAAATTTAACGGTCTATCACTTGGTTCAAGACTGCGAATGGGTTTTGGTCTGCTGATACTTAAGTTAATTAGAAGTGGTCTATTCTTAGAAAAATATAGGGTTGTAGATTTTTTGCCAAAACTTATAGGCCAAGAAGCATATAAAACAATCTGGGAGAAGCTGCTAAAGGCAAAGTTTGGTAAGTATATTAAAGTTGTAAATATGGCTTGGTTTTGGTCTAGAGTAGCCAAAAGAACAAAAAAACTTGGCTATTTTGAGGGAGGGTTTAACAGTTTAATTTCCAAACTGGCAACTAAAATTGAAGATTTAGGTGGTGAAATAAAGCTTAACTGTGAGTTTGATTTTAGTAAAAAAAACTTGTCCAGGTACCAGCGAGTTATTGTAACAGTGCCTGCTCCTATTGCAGAAAAAATAACAAGGATGAGTGTTATGCCAAAAATAAACTACTTGTGGGCACAGACATTAGTTGTGGAGATTAAAAAAAGTTTTATGAAAGACTATTGGCTAAATATATTAGAAGACAAATGGCCTTTTTTAGTTGCAGTAGAACACACTAGATTTATGAGTAAAAAACATTATGGAAAGACAAACGTCTTATACTTGGGAAAT
>CAZQDQ010000022.1:0-12680 GCA_964592455.1 uncultured Pseudomonadales bacterium | reverse complement strand
CCTCTAAACTAATCTCTTGCCTATTTAAAAACTTCTTTAAACCGTTCTTAAGTCCTAGGTCACCCAAAGAAAAAATATCTTCATGCCCCAACCGGAAGATTAAAAACATTTCTGCTGTCCATCGTCCAATCCCTTTAACTTTAGATAACTCCGTAATTAACTCTTCATCTCCAAGCTGATCCAATATTTTCAAGTCCAAACTGCCAGTTCTTACTCTTTCTGACAAATCTCTCACACTTCTTACTTTCGCCCAGGACAAGCCAACATCCCGGATTAACTGTTCGTCAACTTCCAAAACCGCATCTGGCGTAACCATACCACCAAATAGCGCCGAAAATCTTTTAAATATTGCCTCCGCTGCTTTACCAGCCAATTGTTGACCAACAATAGTCCGACACAAATCACTAAAATACTTGCCAGAATCAACCTCAACATCAAACCAGTCTGCAAAGTTAATTTCCCTTATTATGTTCACCAGTTGAGGCTCACAAACTTCGAAATGTTTTGTAACTTTTTTTATAGAAATCATAATAGCCAAGCAAATTAAATATTTATAATCAATCTCTTAGAGATAAAGTATGTAAGCCAAAGGACAAAACCAGAAAAAAGCGTTCTCTCCAGATAATTGTCTACAGACAATAAGCTAACAAAGTATGGAGTCGGAAATACCACAAAAGAATGAATTAAATATACTTTTAAGGGATTCTGGCCAATATATACCAAAAAACCGCCCAAAAACTTCACTAAAAAATCTTTATATTTCGAAAATATAGCCACAAACCCATAAAGCCAAAACGGCCACAGTACAATCCTACCCACTGCCACCGACTGTTTATCAAAATACAAATTCAAGACCCTGTTTTTGTGGACAAGGTAACCAACCAACTCTTCTGATCCAATAAACAAATTTACAAACCTCTCAAAATAATGAACCGAAAAAATACTCACCAATATTGTAATAAAAAATGCCCTCATCATAAATACATCAATTTTTCCTCTAAGTTTTTCTCCTAAGCTCTGCCAAAAATCACGCAAATCATCAAAGCAGAAACCTGCCGCCAAAGAAACAAAAAAAACAAACTGCATTCCAAAATAAACACTGGCTCCATGAAAAGAATAGAAAAGACCGCTTATTAAAACCACCAACCTCCACGAATATTTTTCAATTAAAAAGAAAAAGATTGGTGACAGCAATATATAAACCACGTAATAGTTAAGATAGTCGGCCCAGCCATATACATACTGAAAAGTAAGTGTTTTTAATAGCATGTCCATAGTATTGTTGCCATTCAACTCCCACATTCCACTCTTTCTAAACTCAGGTGGTAGTAAATTACCCCAAAGAGTAAAAATAACTGTTGTCAAAATTGACCAGGTGTAAAGAACTCGTGCTCTTTTAAGCACCCTCTGTAATACTGACTCTTTTGATAGCTTCCAATTTACCCTATTTATGTAGCCAAACAAAAACCCAGATATACAAAAAAAACCAATTCCTACCGAAACCCAAAGTTTTGAACCTCCACTAATCGCCATCAGCAAATTTGGCCATAGCCTGAGGTGAATTACCACTAAACTAGCCACAAAAAAGCCTCTTAGTAGGTCCAATACTACAAATCTTTCCTTAGGTATCACAATACTCAAGTATCCCACAAAGCTATACATAACACTATACAGCCTATATTATAGTTGAAATACTTACCCAAGAGAGGTAAAATACCCCAAAACCAAACCAATTGGAGGAACCTTGAATATTGATCTTTTACTTCAAAATTTAACGAAAGCACTATCACCTGACAAGTATCAAAAATTGCACATCGCCGTGATTTCTACAGTTGACGACCAAAAAATTGCTCAAAGAGTTATAAACACCTTGAGAGCCCTCGGAATAAAGACTTGGTATGCAGAAGATGTCTTACCTGGCCAAGACTGGAAACTTGAGCATGGACGTGCATATAAAGAGGCAGATCTTGTCTTTTTCTTAGTTAGCAAGTCCACCATCAAAGAGGGTCAACATAACCGCTATGTCCGTCTCGTACTTGACATCCAAATGGAAAAACCAGAATCAGGACTCAAACTTATACCAATTCGTTTAGAAAAATGTGAGATGCCTGACCTCTTGAGTGACCTACGATATTTAGATGGTGCATCTGCAGATGATATTCAAAAAATTGCAAAATCATGGGACATCGAGGCTAGTCGCAGGGATAAGGCAAAAGATTGGCCAAAATACAGAGATTTCAAAACTAAGTGGGAATAACCACGGAGGCCTAAAGCCTCCTTTTTTGTGGCAAAAACACAAAAACCGCTATACTAAACCAACCAATGAAACAGTCAAAACTAGAGATTATCGCTTTTATTACTGGCGGCTTAGTAATGATTTTGGAACTAACAGGCTCTAGAATCCTTTCTCCTTATTTTGGAAATTCTATTTATGTTTGGACAGGTTTAATTGGAATTATCCTTGGCTTTCTTAGTTTGGGATATTACTTTGGCGGCAATTTAGCAGATAAATCTGCAAGTCCAAAAATCCTTTCAACTCTATTTTTTTATGCTAGTATTTTTACTTTTTTTATCGCCCTAATCAAAGAGCCCATTTTAAACCTCATTTCTCAATTAACTAGCGGTGATCTTCGAGCTGGCTCTGCACTTTCTATTATCATTCTTTTTGGACCAATAAGTTTTCTTTTGGGAAGCATCACACCCATCATCGTCAAACTAAAGCTAAACAATTTCAAAAGCTTAGGCCAAGATGCTGGTAAAATTTACACTTTGTCTACACTAGGTAGTATTTTTGGTACTTTTCTTTCCGGATACCTATTAATTCCAAGTATCGGCAATACCCTAACTGTCTATATCACAGCTCTTTCTTTGGCTCTTACCAGTCTCTGGATAAACCCAACTCTCACAAATTTCCAAAAAAAGCTCCTCTTTTTTGCCCTGATTCTCTTTCTATTAAACACAAAATATAAATTTTTGAAAATAAAAGCGCTTGCTGACATCGACACAACATACAATCGAGTCATCATTCGTCAGTATGAAGTCCAAAACAAAAAAATTAGAACACTAAGCACTGACAACAGTGGTATCCAATCGTCCATAGACCTCAATAACCCCAATATACTAATTACCGATTACTTGATTGAATTTGCCAATGTTACTCAAAAAATTAAAAAGCCTCAAAATGCTCTCCTTATTGGCGGGGCTGGTTTTATATTTCCTCGCTACTTTATAACCAATAACCTAGGCGAAAATATCGATGTCATCGAAATAGACCCCAAGATGGCTGATATAGCAAAAAAATATTTCTTTCTAACCCAGTCAGAAAAAATCAAAATAATTACGGATGACGCCAGAAACTACCCTAAATATACAAACAAAAAATATGAACTCATCTACCTAGACGCCTTTAACTCCATCGTACCCCCTTATCACCTTACTACAAAAGAATATCTAAAAAGCCTAAGCAACTTACTCACCCCAGACGGAGCTGTTGTTATCAATCTTATTTCTGCCACTACAGGTAACAACAGCCAATTTCTCATCTGGCAAACCTCCACCCTAAAGACTATTTTTCCATATGTTTCCCTTTATAAAATCGAGGTCAACAAAGCGGCTACAAAATCTCAAAACATCCTCCTACTAGCCACCAATAACCAAGAAGCCATTTCAAAAATCGACTTAGACCCACACTTTGTCAAAACAAAACTAGATTTGAACCATTATCTAAAAAAGGACAATATCCTTACTGATGATTTTGCTCCTGTCGAACACCTAACAGCCTCGCTGATTTTTAATTAAACCTTACAAATTTTTTTTAGTTTTTCCACAAACTCATCACTCTTAAGCATAGATAAAAGTTTTAGATAACCTCCATTTACCAAATCTGCTTTTTCAAAAAACCTGTCACTATCTCTCGGCCACAAAGCCAATGCCACCCTTTCTGCTTCAAAGTCTACGCTTTGGCAAAAATTCACCTCATTGGGATACTTAAACTTGCTTAAATCAGACCACAAACCAAAACTTATACGAATACCAGCCGGATAAAGCTTGCTGTTTTGAAACGAAAGTGTAAAGTAAAACCCCTCCAGCTCTTTACCATAAACGGTTATTACTCTATCAGATAGCTCAGGTACTTTGCTCATATCAAATTCATTGGCTAATTCTTTATGAGTCTTTATACTTTTCTCTCGCTCTACAACAAAAGCTGTTTTGCTTTCTACCATAAACCCATTATCTCACAAGAGTACAAAACCTATAACACCTAGCCAACTTCTCCTGTTAGTTTATTGTTTGGGGTGGAAGACGGGACATCACCTTTCGGTCAAACTCTGCTGAGTTTGCCTCTTGGCCGGCCTCGTCGCCAGTCGCGACTCCGGCTTTCGAGTCCCATTACTCGTCTCAAACAAAAAATCCCTCGACAAGCGAAGGATTTTATGTTTGGGGTGGAAGACGGGACTCGAACCCGCGATCTCCTCCTCCACAGGGAGGCGCTTTAGCCAACTAAGCTACATCCACCATAAATATTTCATAACTCCGAAACTGTCGGGGTGAGAGGACTCGAACCTCCGGCCTCTGCGTCCCAAACGCAGCGCTCTAGCCATCTGAGCTACACCCCGAATATACACCAATCCTTTAAGTTTAGACTAACTTTTTAAACAAACAAGACAAGAGCTATATCCAGACGATAATGACGAAGTCTATTATCGGCGCCAGATATAAGAGGAAGCGCAGAAGGATAGTTCAATAACAGAAATGTTATTGAACAAACGCCGAGTAAGCTCTTACACCCGAACAATAGTATTTTACATTATGTTAGGCTTTATATATGCCCACAGTAAACTTACTTCTAAACCCTAAGTCCATTGCCATTGTTGGTGCAAGCAACAATACCAAAAAAGTTGGTGGAATAGTTACAAAAAACATATTATCTGGACTCAAAGGAAATATATACCCCATAAATTCTGGCGAAGAAACTGTCCAAGGTCAAAAAAACTATAAAAATATTCTAGACCTGCCAGAAACTCCAGATTTAATTATTTTTGCCATACCAGCCGAAAAGGTTTTGGAGATGCTTCCTCAAGTAGGGGAAAGAGGAATAAAAAACTTGCTGATTTTCTCTGCCGGATTCAAAGAGGCTGGTGAACAAGGAAAAATTTTAGAACAAAAACTTCTCGACTTAACAGACAAATATCAGTTTAATATCTTAGGACCAAACTGTCTTGGGTTTACAAATAACCAAATAAATTTAAATGCTACTTTTGCTAAAACACCAGCAAAAAGAGGTAATCTAAACCTAATTTCTCAGTCCGGAGCAATTGCAACCAGCTTTTTTGATTGGTGCAACACCAACAGTCTTGGTTTCGACTTCTTTATTACCATTGGTAATAAATCGGTCCTAAACGAAAATCATTTTTTGGAATTTTTAAACCAAATTGATGTTTTTCAGGAAGATGGCCTATCCAAACAAAAACCAATAGGTCTTTATTTAGAGTCAGTATCACAAGGAAGCGAACTAATAAAGATAGCCAAACAAATTAGTCTCAAACAACCAATTTTTATCCTAAAACCAGGCAAATCAGACGCCGCTGCAAGCACTATGCAATCCCATACAGGTTCCCTTGCAGGGTCAGACGAAGTTTTCAACTCAGCCCTAGCCGAAGCTGGGGTTATTAGAGCTGACAGCATGCAAGATTTCTTTGATTTGAGTATGGCTCTGTCTTGGGAAAACGAACCAGAAACCAACAAAATCGCAATAATTAGCAACGCAGGTGGACCGGCCGTTATCAGTGCAGATGCTGTCAGCGACTCTCTCCTCGAACTAGCACCACTAAGCCAAGCAACACAAGAGGCACTGGCCAGCAATTTACCACGCATGGCCGGACTTCATAACCCAATAGATGTCTTAGGGGACGCCCTGGCTGACCGTTTTAACATTGCCCTGGAAACAGTCTTGATAGAAGAGCAAGTTAGTGCCCTCATTGTCATCCTCACTCCACAACTAATGACAGAAATTGAAAAAACCGCACAAATCATTTCCACTTTATCTAAAAAATACCAAAAACCAATATATTGTTCCTTTGTCGGTGGTGAAGAAACAAATAAAGGAGAACAGATTTTAA
Organism: uncultured Pseudomonadales bacterium; assembly: GCA_964592455.1. Classification (GTDB taxonomy): domain Bacteria; phylum Patescibacteriota; class Microgenomatia; order UBA1400; family MFAQ01; genus MFAQ01. The sequence continues at coordinate 6,561 of CAZQDQ010000022.1, read as the reverse complement.
ACCAAACCAAAATTCCAAATTTTACCTACCCAGAAGAAGCAATAAAAACAATGTCACTAGTATATTCATGGCAACTTTGGCGTCAAAAACAGAACTCTGGCGAATCAGAAATAGTAAACAATGGCCAGTTACCAACCGAAATAAACGCTCTTCTTTCCCAAAACACTCAAGGAAAACTTCTAGACCAAAACTCAGCCAATCAGATATTTGGTTACTTGGGTCTACCCACACCTAAAAACGTCACCACCACCAATCCGGTCGACGCGGAAGAATATATTAATCAAGTTGGCTGGCCAATAGTTCTAAAAACAGCAGACCCAAACCAAATTCACAAATCCGACAGTGGGGGAGTAATAACCAATATCAACAGTTTTGTAGAGCTAAGGCAAAACTGGCTAAAACTAAGTCCAAACCAAAACTTACCTTTGCAAATTCAAAAACAGCTAAAAATAGATTACGAACTTATAGCAGGTTTTAAAAGAGACAACAGTTTCGGAGACTATATTGTTTTTGGACTAGGCGGTAAATTAGTCAACCTAATAAAAGATGCCAACATCTGTCTATTTCCACTCTCAAAGCCCAAGATTTTAAACCTTATTGACCAATCCCAATACAGTAAGCTATTTTTTGGTTACCGAGACTATCCAAAACTGGACACAAACAAGCTCGCAGACAACTTGCTTGTTCTGGGCAAAATATTTTCTCAATTCCCTAAAATCAAAGAAATGGAAATAAACCCTATAATAGTAAATAGTGAGGGATACTACTTTAGCGACATAAAAATAAACCTTTAAAACACAGGATCGAGGCAAAAAGGGATATACACAACCAATACGTTGACAAAGCACCCTATGTTATAATATATGGGTCGTTTGACACATCCCAGAACGTTTAAAACAAATAAGGAGAAAAAATGTCTGATCCAATTAAAGATAAGGCAAGCAAACTTTTAAGTCGCATGATTGACCCGGAGAAACCCAGAGTAGTCAGTCCAATCTATAAGGCTGTATCGCCCGATATTGAGCTGGCTGTTCGTGTTGCAACTTTTTTACCAGGTTCGGGGAATGTCTTAGCATCCGAAAATTCAAACGAAACTCTTGAAACGCTAGTCGGTTTTGGAACCATTCAATCAGTTGACGATCTCGAAACCGCTGCATCGCGTATTACCGAAGCTTTCAATGCTTATTTTAAGACCTCTATTCAAGCATTCAGTGACCGCGTAGGACATGAGTCACTTGATCTTGGTAATCTGGCCAAAGTCTTCGAAAAACGTCGCGCAGAAGAAATTGCCCAACAGAACGAATGGCGTGATGATGCCACAAAGTTCCAAACAAAAATTGTAGAAGCGGCCACCAAGCTCGGAATTGGCCTCAATGTACCATCTGCAGCAACTGCATCCAAGCCTGTTAAGGCAAGTTTCATAACTAAAATGTTTACGGTTCCTGTTGAAGGCACCGAGACAAAACATGCTGGCGACTCTTTTGATTGGCTTACTGAGCGCATGTTCGACCCCAACTCGGAAGATTCCAAGCTCTTTAGTCGAATTTACACCTTGGCAGGCAAACACGAAAGGGAGGCACTTTTAACGAGCCTCAAACAAAGCCTTGGTGTCGACGAAAGTCGACTCGCTGAACTTTTTAACGAGCTTTATATGCAAACAGTTCAGCAAATTGACGCTTGTCAAAAAACTCTGCTCTTTGTTGAGCAAGACTACAAAACTTTTCAAGATCCGATGCTAGCAGCTATGGAAATCCAAACGATTTTGGTTAAGTTAGGCGAGTATTTTGGATTCAACGTTGGCGCAAAGCCAACCAAAAAATCCGCAAATAAATAGCTCAGGAGGCGTTAATGTCCCCAGCACATCGCCAAAATAATATCGAAACGCTTGCACTGGTCGCAAAAGCAGGATCACGATACGTCTACGCAGGCTGGGACCACGCTGGGCAACCAGTTCTTAGTACATCTAAGGACGACCTGTCCACAGATGCCTCCAGCATGCTTCAATTTTTTCTAAAGTCAGGCTTTCCTATTCCTAAGCTTCAATTACAAAACGGAGAGCTTTCCGTTGCCATAGCTTCAATCGTTGGTGCAGTTCAAGATCTTAAAGATGTTTCACAAAGAGAGCTTGTTCAAGACACAATCCAAATCACCATCATCAACGAAAGTGGATCCCAAGAGACAATTACCTTAGGAGAACTTGAAGCTCTAAAAATGATCGGTGATGGATTACTCACATTCCAACATCTTGGCACAGTTCTTGATACAGAAGATAGGCAAGAAGCTGTAAATGTTTTTAGTCTTTTTCTTCCTGGTAACTACGAAGAATCTCGCCCAGATCTGATCCTACTCATCAAGCCTACAAACATAAACATAGGAAATGCCATTGACACCGTCCTATTTGTATCTGATATTGTCAAAAAGTTGATTGCAAATGATCGCAAACAACCAGCTCAGATGCGAAAAGGGTACTTGGATGCTGAAGCTGCTGCAGAAAAAGAAATCGAAAGAGAAGCCGCAAACAGCGGTGGCCTCCTAGATTTTTTCTTAGAACCTGCCTTCAAAGAAAAAAGTAAGACAGGTTTAAAGAATCTCGTCACAGACTTCTTTACCACTGACCCCGGACAAAAAGGAAACAATTTCTTTCTGGTTCCAGTTGAAAATCAAGAAAAATTCACTGAAGGAAGCTCCGACAACCTCATTCTACTGCGCACTATTGCTACAAAGATGTATATGTACGCCAGAAAAAGAATCAGTCGAAGTTAGTTTTAATAACCACCACTCAATTTGAGAGGTGGTTTTTTGTGTACAAAAAAGGTAGGCTGCTACGCCTACCTAAACACAAAAGCTACATTGTATTTTCGTTCTCTATCTCACCCAGAGCCAAAAAGATGGGTCCAATATCGCGACCAAGCTTACCTGTAGGACACACTTTTCGCATCTCATCGACAGTTATCCAGGTCTTGCCCCAATTACCCTTTCGAAAAACAACAAAAAAGGCGTTACCTGCGGCCTTGTAATGCTCAAATTCCGCCTCCACAGGCTCTCTCAGAGTGTTTGGCTGTTTGTCTAACTGGTAGACATTCTTACCTAGGCTATAAACAATACCGTAAAACAGTTGATTGGGATTGTGCGCTGGATGAAGCAAACCAAATTCAACAGATAACTTTGCGCCAACGGCTTCATCACTGTAAAAAGTGATGTCCACTTTTTCTCCATTAACCACACAGTGACCAACTTTTAAGTTACCAACATCGGACTTAATCATAAAACGATCACCTTCCAAGGCTTCCACCCAATAGCCAGACGGCATTAAATCGGTCAATGACTTTTCGGAAATTTCTGCCAACTTCATTTGAATTGTTAACATTCTGCCTCCATGTTTTTATAGAACATCGGTATTTTACCAAAAAAACACCCCATCTTTCGACAGGGTGTAACGAACAATTACTTTACTTGACTTCACCAGCATTGACCACTTTGATGACCACCACAACATAATTGGGCAGTTCAGCGTCAGTGATCGGACCAGTGGGGGCCACCGGCACTGGATCAATAACGATACGGTTAATCGGAATATTGAGCTTTTCACTCAACAGTTCACGAATATACTGGGCGCGGCGATAAGCAAATCTCGCCTGCGAATCCATAACCGACTGATCAGTAGACCACAAACCATGCCCACCCTTAAGAACAATAACAGAGTCGGGTGACTCGGCCATCAGGTTCGCGATCGGCTGCACCAAAGCCAGAAGCTTTTCCTCTTCGCCATCGATCAACTGCTTACTCTGACCTTCAACAAACTTAATGTTCTTGTACTGTAGGGTTAGCAGCTCAGGCAAAACGAACAAGGAGTCCTTATCAACATTCGGTAGACTCTCATTGACATCAGTGACGAAGTCTTTGGAAAACTCGCCACGGACACTTTTGATACTACCAGCCAAGAGGTTGACAAACTTGTCACTGATAAACAGGTCACTATTGTAAATAGTCGTCCCAGTTTCATCTCCATTATCGTAGACTTCACCATAAACCCAGGTTCCATGAGTCTTATCGAATTGGTCTTTGACCAACGACCAACCATTGATTTTCTCAAACATAGTGTAGTTATCGTTAAAAGTAGCAATAGCGACACCATTCATGAGAGTCTCAAGCGAACCATACGGATCGGCGGCATCCATCCACAGCCAACCAGCCATGGGGTTACCCGCAAATTCAAAGTTCACTAGGACGTTGGCAGTGTTCTCCAAATTATCGACTGTAAAGGCCTCGGTGGCGGCATTGTAGTCAGCCAGAAAACGCACCAAAGCATCTTCTTTATTGTCGTAAGCATTAAGCGAAACAACAATGTAGTCAGAAATAGTGCGCCAATCATCGGTGGTAGTAAGCACTGTCGTACCATCTACCATTGCATCTCGAATCGGAGGATCCCAGTAAGCAACAATTCCGCCATTACCCGCTAAAAACTCTTCAATGGGTGGATCGTAAAATTGAATATCTACGTCTCCATTTTGGAAACCAACCGCCTGAAAAGCCTTCAGCAAATAATAGTGGTCAGCAGATGCCTCTGAAACCAAAGCTACACGCCCCAAGGCATCATTCAAGCTGGGAACACCATCTACAGCAATATCATTCCAAGCCACAATGGCATCGGCACCCGCAGACTGGTCAGTCGTCCAAATAACTCGACCACTACCTGCATCCCACAGTGCCAAGGCGCCATTGGAAGCAAAGTAGACATCAGCTTTACCAGATTTAATTAATTCTTCCATCTGAGCTTCAGTAAAGTTGTTTTGATCACCATTCCATTTAGGTCTCAAATCAACACAATATTCTTCTGAAGCCTCCAAGGCCATAATTCGATAAACTAGCGGGTAAAAGCCTGGATAACTATCGAAATATGTCACCAAAGGTACACGAGTGTCTCCTGGTTGACAAAGCGAGGCGTAACTACCGGGCACAACAACAGGAACGGAGGGTCCAGACCCAGGCTGCACGGGTGCAACCGGATTGTTTTGACCCTGTCCACCAGGCTGCTGCGTAGCAGTCGAGCCATTCTGGGCAATCGGCTGCGCCACTTCAATCTTCGGCGCAAATGGTCCGGTATCAGTTAAATACATAACGCCAAACGCCAAAAGCAACAAAATCGGTCCAAATACCATAATTACACGACCCCAAGCAATACGTCTCATTTTTATCTCCTTAAATTAAGTTTTAAAAAAGAGGGGGTTTAAAACCCCCTCAAGTTATTTCGATTACTTGCCGAGGATCTCGTTCATCACGGTCTGACCGGCTTCGTCCAACTCCGTTGCGTCTTCCGGGTCATCGCCCTGGTTCTGCAACATGCGCCCAAAGATATCCAACTTGCTCTCAAGGAAAGCATTAGTTTCTTCGACATCTCTCTCAACATCTTTGCGCAACTTACCACCAAGCTCACTGGAAGGCAACGCGGTGATCATGTCAGCAGTGAACTCCACCTGCTGTTCAAGAATCGCATTGAATTCCTTCTTGGTCAACGTGATCTGATCCTTAACCAGATTCGTCTGAACCTGGGTCTGAATCTTGTCAACGATGCGAGAAGCTGTCTCGCGCCCAGCTGTCATCTTATCCAAAGAAGCCTGTAGAGTGGCGATATTGCCATCAAGATCTGCAATCTGGGTTGCATACAACTTGACATTGGCAGCATTCGGATCTTTGGCGGCCGCTTTCTTAGCCTGAACCAGAAGCTTTTCACGAGTCGTTCTCAAAGTAGCGATCAAAACACTCGCTTTCTTCAAACGAACATCCATATTCGCTTCGCTGTTAACAGCCGCAAGAAGACGCTCAGAATCCAACTGTTGAGCAATTTCGATCTGACCTTCATCTCCAAAAAGCAGCCCAACAAGTCCAACAACTGCGCGATCACCAAGCACCTTAGCTAATACATTGATCTTCATTCTCTTAACTCTCCATATGTTTTCAAAGATTAGTCTGGACGAATTCCAGACATTCAAATGCATATTTTATTTCAATATAGGCTACATGTCAATATAAAAAAACCCTCCTTATTTTAGGAGGGAATAACTTAACTCTTTCTCGGTAAAACTCTGCAAATTTTAGGACCGTCTGGAAAATCTTGGTTTGCAGGAATTGGCTCCATATGATCAGAATCATCATCCTTACTAAAAGGATTAAGGATGATTTCAATTTCATACTCCTTGGAAAGTGCGTCCGCAATGGGGTAAAACTTATCCATCTCATCAGCATCCTCAACCAACATCTCCCAAGCCTCTTTCTGGACATCTTTTAAGGTCCCAGGAGGAATAGGAGTCAAGTTGATCTGCGCACCAACCTCGAACAATTCAACAGCGCCATCATCATCGCCATCAGGAAACCCAAACTCACGCTTCTTCTTCGGCGACTTTACAGAAATTCCGACCATATTTAAGTTAAGAAGCTGGCCTTTGATTTCCAAACCGGTTTCTGGGTTAACAACCTTAACAGTGCCAAGCGACTTTGCAAGTGCATTTAGAAAGTCGATAACCTCAAAACTTGGAGGGTTAACTACACGAACAGGAGACATAA
>CAZQDQ010000021.1:0-12712 GCA_964592455.1 uncultured Pseudomonadales bacterium | reverse complement strand
TGTGCCAATCGTCACTGTAATGGCAAAGTTCGTTACAAAGAATATTGGGATAACATTCATGACTATTGTCAGTCGTGCAAAGGTTGGTATGAGAAGTCCTGTGACAATCCGCATTGTCGAGGTACCGTCTCTGTCCACGCTTCATGGAGTAATCTACCCAAGTACTGCACCTGTAAGGGTTGGTACTCTACCAAATGTGCCAACTCCAAATGTGGCCAAGAGGTAAGTAATCATGTTGAATGGTCTCGTTCCAAAACTCACTGCGATACGTGTTTCCAAATGTCCAAACGTAGGGATGGGGAACTTTGTGTTGGAAACGAACTCGAAGAATTCGTTGCTGGTTCAAGGGGAATCAAAGTTGGTAGAAGTAGTTATGGACTCGACTACAGGCATATTGTTGTCTACGTCGATGGTGGTCATGTTTCTGGTGATGTTCACATGTACTCCACCGAATGTCTCAATTTCCACCACACGCTTGAGGAATATGACGACGGAGGCAAGAGACGAGGAAAACTTACTTGGTAGGATCAGCCTCCCTTCAGGGAGGTCTTTTTTATTGTAAAATCGAGCTATGGCATCAAGATATTTTGAGCAGACATATATCAAAGACTACGATAATCTTCCTGACTTAGAAAAGGAAGAGGCGTTTTTGAGAGCCATCAAAGATTACTACGACAAAAAAATTAATGTGTATGAGCTTTCTAATGTAGGAGAGTTCATATGGAGTTCATCAAAAGACAAAGATACAGATTTGGCAGAAATTGGAATGGTGGCTAGTGAACTAGAGTACTACCTCCATTCACAAGACGAGGGAAATATGGGAAACGCAACGGGAAAACTTCTGGATAATATCCAAAAGTACTACCAACTTCACAGTAAAAACAAATAAACAGTGATAAACCATCTAATTTGCGAGGCTGATGGGATTCCTTCCTGCCTCATCTGGGTTTGTCACAAAACCAGACTGGTCTTTCGAATACCATTTTCTTGGCAAACAAAAAAGCCCCATAAAGGAGACTTTTCTATCTGCGAGGCTGATGGGATTCCTCTCAGTCGACTTCGTCGCTTCGAGCCTGCCTCCCTGAAACTGTTACAGGTTCAGGTCCGGCTTTCGAATCCCATTTTTGGCCACAAAAAATCCCTCCACAAGGGAGAGATTTTTCATGGCGAGGCTGATGGGATTCGAACCCACGACCTTCTCCGTGACAGGGAGACGCGCTAACCAGCTGCGCTACAGCCCCAACAAAGATATTTTACGACCTTGATCCTAAATTCTCTAGCCCTTCGCTGTAATATTGGTAAAATTAGGTACAATGACCAAGGTTGAAAAAATAAACAATCTGAAGTCAAATCTAAAAGATCTAGAGGTAAAACTAAAAAATACTTTGTTAGAACAAGGTGAAGCTTGTGGCAGTGGCTGTGACTGGCACGACAACAACGCCTATGACCTAGCTACTAGCCTTGCCCAAACCTACCAGTCAATGATATCGGAAATAAAAAAAGAGATAAAAGAAATCCAAAACTCAAAGTAAGCCGTTTTCTGATAGAATACCCTTAGTTAAATCATCTTAACTTTATCTTTTACAGTTAGTCTTTCACTATGATGATTATGGTGGGGGAAAGTAGAAAGGAGCCAGAAATGGCTGTTCGTTTATACGTAGGGAACCTACCCTACAGTGTTACTCAATCCAGACTCCAGGAGATGTTCTCTCCCTTTGGTGCTCTAGGTGAAGTAACTGTTATTTCCGATAAATTCTCCGGCAGAAGCAAGGGATTCGGTTTTGTCGAATTCGAGAACGCGGAAGAAGCAAAAGCCGCTATTGAAAAACTCAATGGTACCGACATCGATGGTCGCAACATCATCGTTAACGAAGCTCGCCCTAAAGAGGAGAGACCTGCTCGTTCATTTGGAGGTCGTTAAAAAAACCTCTTAATCCAAAAAGCCACTTGTAAGGGTGGTTTTTTGGTGGTGAAAACTATGTGAAAAAAAGAACAAAACACTTATTCAAAATTATTAGACTTGCCATCTAATGATAAAATTAATTATTAGCAAAGTTTTTTAAGAAAATGAATCCATATTTTTTAGGTTTAATAATTTTTATTTTTGTACTTTTTGGCTATGTTGTTTCTTTGTACAACTGGCTTCAAACTGCTCTTACCAGGATCAATGCTTCCATTCAAGACATAGGTAACCAGCTTAAAAGACAAGCCACCCTTATTCCCAATTTAGAAAGTTCTGCCAAAAGCTACCTAAAACACGAAAAGGACATATACGATAGCCTTACCTCTGCCAGGAAAGCGGTCGACAATGCTCAAAGTGGAGATATGAAAAAAATTGATAAAGCTAGTCAAGCACTAACTGATTTAATTCCCAAGCTCCATATATTTGTAGAAAGTAATCCGGAGCTAAAAGCCGAAAAAGTAATAAGCAAACTTATGGATGAGCTTACCGACACCTCCGACAAATTGGCCTATGCCAGAAGAGTGGTTATTGACCTTACTGCAGACTTTAACCAAAAGCTTGTTGTCTTCCCGAGCAATATGATCGCAAACTGGTTTGGTTTTAAACCTCAAAGGGGAATTGAAACAGCCACAACAGGCGCTCATCTTTCTGTTTCTGAAGAAGAAATGAAAGATGCAAAGATTGATTTATGAAAAACTATTACGAAATTGTAGAAGAAAATAAATTTAAAAGTAGCTTGATAATTGGTGGGTTCATCGCTTTTGTCTCAGCGGCGGCCTACTTTATAAGCTATGCAATAGGAGCCGACAGCTCCGCACTTTTAATTGCCTTAATTTTTTCAACACTTACCAGTGTTGGTAGTTATTACTATTCCGACAAAATTATTCTTTCTATGTCTGGAGCCAGACTCGCAACCAGAAAAGAATTTTTTGATTATTATACTGTTACAGAAAACTTATCCAAAGTTGCTCAAATACCTACTCCAAAGCTTTACGTTATTGACGATACAGCCATGAACGCTTTTGCTACAGGTAGAGACCCACAGCACGCAGTTGTTTGTGCCACCACAGGGCTGCTGTCTCGTCTAAATCGCTCCGAAATCGAAGGTGTAGTGGCCCACGAACTTTCGCATGTAAAACACTACGACATACGCCTTATGGGCATTATCTCAATACTGGTCGGATCAATTACCCTTTTGGCAGACTGGCTACTTCGTGCCAACATGTTTGGAGGTAGAAAAAAAGAAGAGAGCGGTGGAAACTTAGATGCAATTATGTTTGTTGTTGGATTGGTTCTTGCTATATTATCTCCAATTATTGCCCAACTCATCCAATTGGCAGTATCTCGCCGTAGAGAGTTTTTTGCAGATGCCGGGGCTGTTGCTCTATCCAAAAATCCCGAGGGGTTAATAAGCGCTTTAGAAAAAATTACCAAAGATACCGAACCTTTAGAGGTAGCGAACAAAGCCACTGCCCATCTTTATATTGCCAACCCACTCAAAAACCACCATGACAGTATTGGTTGGTTCGCAGGGCTATTCAATACTCACCCTCCAGTCAAAGATCGCATCAAAGCCCTTAAGGGATTTTAGTTATCACTCTACTTGACTGAGTGCCAATTTTGGGCTATTCTATAAATTATGGAAGACCAAAATCAAAACTTTCTTTCTCGCTTCACTCTTAATTTAACCGAAAAAGCTAGGCAGAGAAAACTAGATCCTGTTATCGGTAGAGATAGCGAAATCAGGCGTGTCATGCAGGTCCTCTCTCGTCGCACCAAAAATAACCCTGTTCTTATCGGCGACCCAGGCGTCGGCAAAACCGCTTTAGTAGAAGGCCTGGCTAATCGTATAGTAGATGGCGACGTTCCAGACTCCATAAAAGGTAGGGACATTCTTATTTTAGATCTTGCCACAATTTTGGCAGGAGCAGCTTACAGAGGCGAATTTGAAAAAAGAATAAAAGGTATTGTGGAAGAGGTCAAAGCTGCGGCGGGCCAATACATTTTATTTATTGATGAGCTACACACCTTAGTTGGAGCTGGCAATGCAGAGGGGGCAGTTGACGCTGCCAACATACTAAAACCTGCTTTAGCCAGAGGAGAGCTTCATCTTATAGGAGCAACTACAATTGATGAATATCGAAAATATATCGAAAAAGATGCTGCACTGGAGCGAAGGTTTCAGCCAGTCTTGGTCGAAGAACCCTCTCAAGTGGACAGCATCTCAATCCTTCGTGGCCTAAAAGAAAAGTATGAAGTACACCACAAACTAAAAATAAATGACGACGCTCTTGTTTCTGCTGTTAATTTGTCGGTGCGCTATATTCCCGACCGCTTTTTGCCAGACAAAGCAATAGATCTTATAGACGAGGCTTCATCTGGGCTAAAAATTGAAATTGAATCCATGCCAGCAGAGCTCGACCTCTTAAAGCGCAAAACTACTCAAATCGATATTGAGCTAGCCGCACTTAAGTCCGACAAAAACGAGTCAGCTCTAAAGAGAAAGGATTTGCTAGAAAAAGAAAAACAAGAAAAAAATAAACAAATAGAGAAGTTAGAAAAAAACTGGACACAGCAAAAGGAAATTATTCAAAATATAAACGATCTCCAAACAAACATTGATCAGTTGAAAATTCAACTAGACAAAGCCGAAAAAGAAGTTAGATTAGAAGAGGCTGCCAGTCTAAAATATGGTAAGCTGCCGGAGCTTCAAAGAAAACTACAAGAATTAGAAGCCAAATGGAATAAAATACCTCAAGAAGACCGCCTACTTAAGTTGGAGGTAGACAGTGATGACATTGCAAAGGTTATTTCCCGTTGGACTGGTATTCCAGTTGGTCGCATTACTGGCAGCGAAACTCAAAAACTTATTCATCTTGAGGATAAAATTAATTCTTCAGTTATCGGCCAGGACAAAGCAATAAATGCCGTTGCCAATGCCATCCGTCGCTCTAGAGCGGGACTTTCTGATGAAACTAGACCAATAGCCTCATTTTTATTTTTGGGGCCAACCGGAGTTGGTAAAACTGAAACGGCCAAAACACTTAGCAGAGAACTTTTTGGAGATGAAAAGTTCTTGATCAGAATTGACATGTCCGAGTATACAGAGGGGCACTCAATTTCTCGCCTTTTAGGCGCTCCTCCGGGGTATATAGGTTTTGAAGATGGTGGTCAACTGACGGAACAAGTTCGGCGCAAACCATACAGTGTAATTTTGTTCGACGAAGTTGAAAAAGCACACCCTCTTATTTTTAACGCTTTTTTGCAAATTCTAGATGACGGTAGATTAACCGACGGCAAGGGGAGAACCGTAAGTTTTAAAAATACCGTTATTATCATGACAAGCAACTTAGGAGCCCACTTTCACTTGGATGAAAAGCTAAATGGGCTAGATATTCAGGCAAAAGTTTTTGAAGAGTTAAAAAAGTTCTTTAAACCAGAATTCTTAAATCGTATAGACCAGATTGTCACTTTTAACCAGTTAACCAAAGAAAATATTAAGGACGTTGTTCAAATACAACTAAATAATCTAAGTCAAAAACTAGAGGAAAAAGGATATCAAATAAACTTTGACCAATCCATTGCCGATATGGTCATACTTTACGGATACGACAAAATTTATGGAGCCCGCCCCATTCGTCGAGTTATCCAAAACAAAATTGAAGACGAATTGGCCCTACTGATTTTGGAAAACAAAATTGAAGCTGAAAAAAAATACACTGCCAGCTTTAAAGACAATAAATTAACCATAAAATAACCCGGATATCTCCGGGTTTATTAACTTAAGTAGTGTGACTCAAAAATCTAGCAGTTGAGTCCTGAATGCGAGGATTCTTGCGGATGCGTTCCATCCAGCGAGTAATAATATCAAAAGGAGTCTCATTCTTTTTGTTGAGTTCAGTCTCTGCCACACTTTCTTGAAAATGAACAGACAAAATAGTCGCACCAGACCTATTAAAGAGCTGATATTCAACTAACGAGTTATCTGAAGAATAGTACGCACAATACACAGCCCGATTTGAGTATGCAACCTCACGAATTGCTCCAGTACTTAACCTGGTAATTAACGTACTTAAGACGTCCAGCGATTGTGAGTCATCAAGTGTTATATTCACAAAATCTCCTTACCTTATGGTTTAAATTTACCCTCAAATTATAACACGATATATAGGTAGCTTGACTATAAAATAGGCCGATAGTATAATAATACAAACTTAAAAACCAAAAAAGGAGAGTAATCATGCCCAAAACTCTTCTCTGACGAGGTCGTTCAGCCTCGTAAGGAGATAATTATGTACTTGTATTTGGTCTTGAATTGTGGCCTCAAGGACACCAGCGCTGCTACCGCACTCCTCAAGCAGTTCTACACTGTAGAGTGTCGTGGTATGTTCGGTAATGCTGGTATCGTTTATGCCTGTGACCAGCAGATTGATTCCAGCCACATGGAGACCCTCAATATCATCGACTTTGTATAGAACGAAAAAACAGACACCGTTTGGTGTCTGTTTTAATATAAAAACCAGGGTATTCCTGTGGTTATAGCTAAGTTGTGTGACTCAAGAAACGCGCTGTAGAATCTGCTCTATTTGGGTGTTTCAGCACTCGTTCCATCCATCGCTTAACTAAATCAAGAGGCGTTGCGTTTAAATCATTCTCAATAATTTCCACACTATCCCCGTCCGCACTCACACTTAGAACTGTTTTACCAGATCTTTTGGACATCACATATTCAACTTTTGTACCAGAGGGTGAGGTATATGTGCAGCGGAATGACCCACCAGACCTCGAAACTTCGCGAATCAAACCTGTTTCCAGCCTGTCTTTGAGTTCCCTTAACACAGCAATTTCTTGATCGCTTTCTAATACAATATTCATGTCTTCTCCTTTTATAAATTTACCCTCAAATTATAACATATAGGATAGCTGGTATACTAAGCTGTGATCAGTCTCAAAGTAAGTGGCCTGCAAAAAAGCTATAATCAACCCTTAATTGACAACATTACCTTCAACCATGTGGGAGATGGGGTTGTGGCTTTAATTGGTGACAATGGTTCTGGAAAGTCAACCTTTTTAAAAATTTTAGCTGGACTAGAAGAACAGGATGGCGGCAAAATCGAGTGGGGAAGTGCTGTAAAGGTAGGCTACTTAACTCAAGAAATTGATAATCTTCCAGAACTTTCTGGTGGCCAAAAGAAAATTACCATGCTTGTTGACCTCATTTATTCTGGTGAATATGATGTTTTAATGCTGGACGAGCCAGATAACCATCTCGACATCGAAAACAAACAATGGCTTGCCTCCGCCATAAAATCATTTAGTGGGTTAGTAATTATGATCTCACACGACAGACATTTGCTAAAACAAATCACCGACTACACTTGGCTTGTAGAAGACAGGGAAATCAGAACTTATCCCTTTGGTTACGCCAAGTTCGTGGTTGAGTACGAAAAAGAGAGAAATGACTTAGAACGCTTGCATGCAGTCCAAGAAAAAGAGCACAAGAGACTTTTAGAATTAGTAGAAAGATTCCGACAAAAAGCCGCTAGCGGTCCCAAGGTTGCTCGCTATTATCATGCCCTGCAAAAGCGTTTGGCTCGTTTTGAAGGCGAAATGGTCGACGATCCCAAGAAAAAGGATGTAAAAATTGAGCTAACTACCAAAACCACGGCCAAACAAATAAAAAATAAACTATCTATTTTGGTGCGCAATTTGTCCTTTTCTTACGGGAAAAATATTGTTTTCAAAAATGCCGACTTTTTTATGGAGGTAGGGGATAAAGTCGCCTTAGTTTCTGGCAATGGCACTGGTAAGTCCACTTTAATAAAATTAATTCTTGGCCTGCTCGAGCCACAAGAGGGGACTGCTAGAGTAGGGGACAACCTCAAAGTTGGCTACTACTCGCAAGATCACTTGGAAACTTTACCAGCAGATGGAACTCCTATTTCTGTTTTTTGCTCCAAGTTTCCCATAGCCGATTACGAGGCGGCCTCTGTTCTCAAAAAATTTTACTTTAGCAAGCAAACAATCAAGTCCAAAATTTGGACTCTTTCAGGTGGCCAAAAAGCTCGTTTGCAGTTAGCATTGTTTCTCTATACCAACCCAGATGTTTTGATACTAGACGAGCCAACTAACCACTTAGATATTCGCTCGGTCTCTGCCCTCGAAGAATTTTTGGTTGACTATCAGGGGTCAATACTACTTATTTCTCACGACCATGATTTGCTAAACAATGTCTGCGATGTCGCTTACGAAATCAAAAACCACCAACTCAAACTCTCCGAGATATAAATATATTGTGCCTGAAATCTGCTACAATTAAGCTCAAATGTCCAAAGTTATCATCACTCCAGAGGAAGTCAAAAAAGTCGCCAAGCTTGCCAGTTTAACCCTTCAGGATAACGAAACCGAAAGGTTTGCAGACCAATTTACTGACACTATTGCCGTGGTCAAACAACTAGAAGAAGTTGACACTAGCAACGTAAACCCCACCTACCAGGTTAATAATCTCCAAAACGTTACTCGCGACGATGTGGTGGACATGAGTCGAGTTTTGCCACAAGAAATAGCTATTCGAGAAGCCAAAAATACCGACAATGGTTTTATTGTGGTTGACCGCATTATCGATAACTCCTAAAAATGAAACCAATTCACGAATTAACGATCAAAGAAATCCACGAAGGCTATAAAAACAATTCCCTTACTTGTGAGCAATTGGTCAAACACTTTTTGTCTCGTATCGAAAAATACAATCCCAAGTTAAATATTTACTTGGACCTAAATAAAAATATTTTAGAAGAAGCCCAAAAAATTGATGAAGAAATAAAAACAAAAGGCGTTACCAAGCCGCTTCTTGGGATCCCTCTTGCCATAAAAGATAACTTTTTAACCATTGGTATGGTAACAACCGCTAGTTCTCATATTCTCGAGGGGTACATGCCGCAATACGAATCGACCGTAACAAAAAAGCTTTTAGATGCGGGAGCAATATTTTTGGGCAAAACCAATATGGACGCTTTTGCTCATGGTAGCAGTACCGAAACATCGGACTTTGGTCCATCTCTAAATCCTTGGAACACAGACAAGCTCCCTGGTGGTTCTTCTGGTGGCTCTGCTGCCGCCATTTCGGCAGGCTTGGCCACGGCAGCCATTGGTAGCGAAACAGCTGGCTCGATAAGACAACCAGCCGCTTGGTGTGGGGTTGTCGGTTTCAAGCCGACTTATGGTCGAGTTAGTCGCTACGGAGTTATATCTATGGCTAGCTCTACCGACTCACCAGGCCCAATCGCCAAAAATGTTGAAGACTGCGCCTTAATTTTGGAAGTCATTGCGGGCGAAGATGCTTATGATTCCACTAGCTCAAACATCGAAGTCGAAAAATATTCGGAAAAACTAAACACAAAATCCTTATCTGGTGTCAAAGTTGGGGTCATAAAAGAATATCTTCTGGAAAATATGCGGCCAGAAGTTAAAGGACTAATTCTAGATGCTGCCGAAAAATTTGAACAACTTGGTGCCACTGTGGATTATGTTTCACTTATGGACCCCAAATACTCTATTGGTGTCTATACTGTATTGCAAAGATCGGAAGTAAGCTCTAACCTAGGTCGCTTTGACGGAATTCGTTTTGGCCACGACAGGGGAGTCTTTAACTCCGAAAACAAAAGGCGCATTATGTTAGGTACCTATACTTTGTCTGCCGGCTATTACGATGCCTACTATCTAAAAGCCCAGGCCGTACGCACTAAAATCGTCCAAGATTTTCACAAAGCCTTTACTCAGTTTGATATTTTAATTGGCGCCGTCTCGCCAGGACCAGCGCTTTCAGTCGGCGCTTCCAAAGACCAACCAATGTTTGGTGAAATGGAAGATATTTTAGTCGAGGCTAGCTCCATTGCCGGGTTGACAAGTGTCTCAGTGCCCTGTGGTTTCGTCGACGATCTACCCATTGGCCTTCAGATCACAGCCAATCAATATCAAGAGACAAAAGTTCTACAGGTTGCCAAAATATATCAAGATAATACTAACTTTCAATTATTCCCCGACTTAGACAAAACGCTATGAACATCACTCCGTTAATTGGTTTAGAAGTCCATGTCGAACTAGAAACAAAATCAAAAATGTTTTGCGGCTGTCCTGCCGATCACTTTGGCAAGAAACCAAATACACAGACTTGCCCCGTCTGTCTCGGTCTACCCGGAGCACTACCAGTACCTAATAAAAAAGCAATCGAAAGCTGCATTCAAATAGGTTTGGCCCTAAATTGTAAGGTTAACAATCTTTCTAAATTCGACCGCAAAAACTATTTTTACCCCGATCTTCCCAAAGCCTATCAGATCAGCCAATACGACCAACCCTTCTGTTATGGTGGACACATTAATCTTGATTCTGGCAAAAAGGTAGGTATTACTCGTGTTCATCAAGAAGAAGATACCGGAAAGCTTCAACACGCCACCGTAAATGGTAAAAAAGTTTCCCTGGTTGACTACAACCGTTCTGGGGTGCCACTAGTGGAGATTGTATCTGAGCCAGATATGAACAGTAGCGAAGAGGCTAAGGAATACTTAAAAAAGATACACGAACTTGTTAGAGCCCTCGGAGTCTCTAGCGCTGACATGGAAAAAGGCCAAATGAGATTAGAGCCAACCATAAACGTCAAAATCGAAAAAGATGGAGAAGTTTTTTATACCCCACTAGTCGAAGTCAAAAATATTAACTCTTTTAACTTTGCTGCCCAAGCCATAGAGTTTGAAGTTAAGCGTCAGGTAGAGGAGTGGCAAAAAACTGGTGTGGTTAAAGACAAAGGCAACAAAACCACCAGAGGTTACGACTCAGTCAAAAAAAATACTTTCTTGCAAAGATCAAAAGAAGATGCCCAAGACTACCGCTATTTCCCCGAACCAGACATTCCCCCATTTGTTTTTGACTTGGATTATATAGAAAACCTACAAAGCAAATTGCCTGATCTTCCAGAGCAGGTAATTGCCAAGCTGGAACAAAACGGTATCAGAAGAGACATCGCTAAAGTAATTTATTCCAAACCACTATTCCTCGCTACGGTGAAAAAACACTTAGACAACCAATCAATAGATAAAAATAAGTTTGCTAGTGCTATCGCCAACGGAAAAATTAAGATTGAAAACGATAATGACGTGCTCACCCAATACCACAAACTAACCAAAACCGGTAATACCAACGAAGACGAACTGACTAAAATTGTAGAAGAAATCATCAGCGCCAACCCAGGGCCAGTCGCCGAATATAAAAAAGGCAAAACCAATGTCGCTGGTTTCTTTGTTGGCCAGGCCATGAAAGCTACCAAAGGCACTGCCTCTCCACAAACCCTCGCTTTAGTTGTCGCCAAACTACTAAGCAATGCCTAAGGAACGTTGGGCACACGCAGAAGAGATAGAAAGCAATCCCAAAACTCCTCTTGACCCCAGCGAAATTAACGCCGAAAGTTATGAGCTACCCGTACTAACTGTCGATATAGGTGAAACGGAAACAGAAGAAGAATTACCAAAATTAGTCGATGACTATATGAAGAAAAACAAAAGTTTAAAAACGGCCATAGATAAAGAGAATTTAGATGTTGTTGCCAAAAAAAATAAAACTAAAGACGGTAAAACCAACTGGGCCTTAATTATTGGTGTTGGTTTTGCGGCTCTTGCTGTCGGTGTCGCCGGTTACAAACTCATCCGCAAGTACCAAAAAAACAAAAATTCCTAACAAGATATATAATCTGCTCATTCTGCAGGTTAACAAAAAGGAGATATCTTAATGAGTAATTCTGGAGTTTTTCGTACTGTTGATGTTTTATCTCTATACTTTGGAAAATCGATGTCCAGAGACAACCGCGATGTGTTGACACTGCTCAACTACTTGCTTGGAATAAAAAATACTGAAGAGTTTTTATTACCCTATAACTTTTTGAAACTTCAGGCTTTACTAAAGGAGCAATTACCATGGTTGACAGATGTTAAACTAACCTACTACGACCAACCTGGTAACGCCATTATTAACTTTTACGAAATCACAGCGAGTGAAATAGAGAAAAAACAACTCTGGCTTGATGAGATTATTAAAAGGTATGGTAAAGAGACAAAAGTGAGACCATTTACTGATATCGAAAAAGCATTTTTAGGTTACATCTGATAAAATCACCAAGCAAAAACACTTTTACATAGGAGATTTGAATGCCAAAAAACAAATCTAAACCTGAGGTTCGCGTTTTTAATACTGTCGATGTCGTTGCTCTTTATTTGCATAAGACTTTTGATCACAAGCAGATGAAAGAAATCAAGAAAATCGTCGAATTTCTGATTGGAGATGGCGACAGCTTCACCTACGATGATGTTCCACGCTTGTTACTTGTTCAGCAAAAACTTGTTAAGCAATTTCCTTGGTTAGCATCTGTTCGCTATAACCGCTCCGATCTTGAGAACATGATCAAAAACTTGGTTCACAATCACGGATCAAATCTTGAACTAATCAAATAGCTCTTATCCTCCCAGCAATGGGAGGTTTTTTACGCCAAAAACTTTTCTAAATCAATTTTCATTCCCACTACCTCAACCCCCTCATTTCTAAGCATTACAATTTTCTTTGTTACCTCTTCACCAGTCATTTTTCCCATAAACCCACCGGTAGACCCATCTGATTTAACCACCCTATGACAAGGTACTTCTGGAGCATAATGGCAGGTACCCGATATATTGAACACATAGTGAATACTAATTTGTTTAATATAAC
>CAZQDQ010000020.1:0-13303 GCA_964592455.1 uncultured Pseudomonadales bacterium | reverse complement strand
TTAAACCTAAGTGTTGTCTGGGTCCTTTTTTAGCCATAGTGGGGCTATTTTAGCATAAAAAGAGTATAATAGGCACATAAGAGAAAATTAAAAAAGGAGTTTGGAGAAGATGGGCGACGTGTCAAAAAAACAAATTTGGGCAGGTATTGTTCAGTTTTTTGTTGTTTTGATTGCTTGGTTAGTTTATCGAAATACTTATTTTGGTGTTTGGCGTGAACTGGCCTTAACAATAATGATTTTCTTTCCTTTGATGGCTGCGGTTTTTCAAAGTGATGTTTTGCACAAGGTTCCGCATGTGGCTGCCTATTTTTGGTATTACGTAAGAAACTTACTGTTTAATTTAGCGTTGATTTACTTTCTTTATGTTTTATGGACGCTTGTAAAGCAGGTAATGCAGGCATTTGGAGTTGCAGTCCTCTAGCAATAGAGGATTTTTTATGGTTTAAGATGGTCTCTTTAGGTTAAAATATGTTGTAGACTGCCATCTTGCTCAGTTGGTTAGAGCGCCTCTTATATCTTCGCTCATAATCACTTTGTCATTATGAGCTGGATATAAACTTTGAAACGGATGTTGTTATTGAGCCGGGATAGCTCAGTTGGTTAGAGCGCCTGTTTTGTAAACAGGAGGTCGTGGGTTCGATTCCCACCCCCGGCTCAATAACAAGATTTTACAGGTTCGAATCCTAGACCTGCCTGCCGGCAGGCAGGGGTGGCTCAACGTGATGTTCTAAAATTTTTTTGTTATCCCCTGCTAGTTTTTTATATTTTTCGAAAAAACCATAAAAAATTTAAGTGAACATCTATTTTGAAGCTGTTTGACGAGATTTGTTGAGGATGTTTGAGCTTACTAACCCACCAAATGGCCCTAAAACGGTTTTTGAAAAATTGCTGTGATTGATTCACCTCGAAACAACCAATAAGAAACTGGAGAGGGTGATTTATACAAGATAAAAGTGAAAAGGAATAATTATCTTATAATATATAAATAATCTAAAAATAAAATTAAATAAAGGATAAAAGTATAAAAAGATAGAAATGCGATGTTTGGCGGTCGAAAGTTAAAAGAAATAAAGGGGGATAGTGAAAAAAGAAATTGTCATAGGAAATAGAGGATAGGTGACACTTTTAGCATCAAACTATATCAACTGCTAAAAAAGTAGTTATATCCTATAACAGCTAATTTAGTGCTGTAACTTGATATAGTTAGATCTGGTATTTGGAAAATTGTGTAGAACCAGTCAGTGTTAAAATCGTGATAATCGAGCTACTAAAATGAACAATATTTGATCTTAAAAGAGTTATTTTTATTTTATTTGCTTTTTCTTTTTACTTATTTATTTTATTTTTTAGACTTACTCCTCCATGCTTTTCATTGGGCAAAATATATTTTCCTATAATGTGTATAACTTTTGTTATTATGATAATTTTTTAGTTAGGGTATTTTTTTGTGTCCAGAAGTGTATGTGGATAACTTTTTGTGCCTAGTCCCAATTTTTACAAAGAATTGCAACCTTACTATTTATCCTTATAACTGCGCCTAGTTCAGGATTGCCTTAGGTATTTAAAACTCGTAAATGGAACTATATTTTATAGTTATGCACTGCTTCTTTAAAAAGAACTAGGTCTTCCCCTCTTTTTTTTCTTGACCTCTGTTCCTTCTTTACTCTTAATATTTCCGCAAGGTTTTTTAGACTGTTTTAGGACCCCCTAGAGGGGTATTGTTTATATATGTAAGCTTTGGTTTTTTTAGATATTTCTTGGACTTTAAAATAAGTTTTTATAATGGCTTTATTAAAAAATTATCTATCTGCTTCTATTGACTCCCCTTGGCTATATAGGTTAATATTTTTTGCTTTGGATGACTAGCATATGCTGGTGTTGTCTGATAATAGTAGGGAAAATGTACATTACAGGGTTAAGTCCTATATATAATATTTATCCCTATAATCTGAATGTATAAGTCTTTGTGTGAATTGAGCAAGTTTACCATTTTTTCACAAACCAATTTTTATTTGGTATGCAATAAACCCTTCCCTGTTCTTATTGTTTTGGGTTAGTCAATTTTTAGTCAATCGCCGCCTCTTTTTTATTGTTGTGGGACATACTGGACTTTTTACTGGAGTTTGGTTGGTGTTTAGCTGGTGGTTGTAAGCAAAAAGTTCAGCAACTTAGCGTGTTGTGAGGCTAACGTGGGAAAGTGCTCAGCTTCGAAAGGCTGTGAAATGCCTTTTGTTGACCTCCTGTTCTCTGCTTTGTTTAACTTGGCATATAAACTTTGGTGAGTATTTATTGAAACTTTCTTAGTTTAGTGGTTGACTTAAGTATTTTTAGGACTTTAAAAAACTCTTGATACACATAGTAAATTTTTTTTCGAAGACAGTTGTTTTATGAGAGACCGCCATTATGACTTGTGTACTTGAACTTGGGTAAGTAAATTGTTCACAGTTAAGTTTAGTGATTATGGTGTGCTTGCAAGAGAGTACCTTCGGTTATTTAATGATATTAAGAGGCACAAATTTATGTATACTGAATTTGTTCTATATCCTCTAAAGGTCTTGATTTATCTTTTATTTTAAATACAGTTCATTTATCCACCACGATTCGTTCCCTTCGGTTTCACTTAAGCCTACTTTTGCCCAACCGTTTAACTTTTTATAAATGTATAGTTGCTGACTGGTGGTAAATGATAGAACCTCTGGGGAAGCAACAGATGGACTGGATTTGACTGGAACTTTTTGATTTTGCTCGACTGCTAGATTGATTATTTGGTTTTTGTTTATTTTTTCAGTGGTTTCGAGAGTGATTTTTTTTGATTTTTGGTAGTTTAGGATACTAGCACCGACTGAAACAGTAAGACTGACAAGACCACTGCTAATTAATCCTAAGATAATTAGGGTTGCCACTTTTCGATGGTGAATATTTTTTGTTTCTTTGTGGAAGTGCCGAGATCTAATTTTGTTGGTAGCAACACTCTCCCCTGCTTGAGAATTTTGGCTGGCAGTGTTTGCTAGATTGTTTTGTGTAGAGTGTTTTAGGTAATAGCTTAAAAAAGCAAAGCCGGCGAGACCTAAAAGAACAACTCCGATTATGGCGAGGTTTTTGGTGTTAGGTAATGATTTGCTTGAGACGTTTTGGGCTAGAAGCAGCCTTAAGTCGTTGATTTTTTCTTCGGCATTTGCAATCTCTAGGGCAGATTCTCTATAGGATGTGATTTTATCTTCGGGGCTGATAGCTTGTTCGTAATTTGTGGTAGCCGTGTCCAGAGATTTTAAGATCTCGTTTTTGATATTATTGGCTTGAGTTGCAAGTGATGACCCATTGAACTGTTGAGCTAGATTCTCTGCTTGTTGTTTGAGGTTGTTAACTTCTTTTGAGTTTAGTAGCCAAGTATCTTGGGTTTTGACTGCAAGCACTTTTGATTCTTGTGGGGCGAGGTTTAGGTCAGCAGTAGAGACCAGCGCCCCTTCTGTGACATCGTAGTCGATTTTGAGTTCGGGATCTGCGGCGATTATTTGCTCCTTTTTGATTTCTGGGGGTAGATTGAACTTAACACTAACATTTTGTGTTTCATTTTTGCTGGGATTGACAGTAATAGTACGAAAAACAACACTACCTTCTTCGAGCCACATATATCTTACTGACTCAGTACTGTTTCCTAGGGAAATGATTTTGTTAAGGTTTATAAGGGCAGTGAGGCGGTAAATTTTATTTCTTTCTTCTTTGTCTTCACTGATGTTTTGGTCACTATTGATCTTTGGCGACTCAAGAATCTCCTGATAATTTTTTAGTTGATTTTGGGATAGTATCTGCGCTTCAATTTCTTTTAGTTGTTTAGAGGTTTGAGTGTTAGATTTTTTTGTATTTAATATTGTTTGAAGGTCGTCATGGTGTTTTTTGAAGTCGGCATCGATAATTATTTGTTTGTTTAGAAATCCAAAGATAGTCGGGCTTTTTTGATCTGAGAGAGAGTTACCAATGAGATTGTCAATCTCGTAGACACTATTTAAGTACCCAAGATAGGAGTTGTAGAGACTATTTATGGAGAACTTGTTTATATCATCACTGACGTTTTGTAGTTTGGTGTTTGTCTTATCTATTTTTGTGGATAGGTCGATGAAAATGTCATTGTTCCACGTAGCTTTTAACCAATTGGAGTGTGCAACTAGGCTAGTATCATTTTTGCTATTGATGTCACCCAAAATCTTTTCTAGTGTTTCTAGTTCTGATTTCACTTGGTTGTTAGTAAGTTTGCTCCAGTTGTCTGCGATTACTTGGCTTCTGGTTCTTAAGTTTTGTGTAGTAGTGAAGAGGCTGTTAAGAACGTTTTGAGACTCGGTGATCTTTTTGTTAAAGTCAGTGGGGTTTGTGATATTTAAAGATGGCCTTGCTGGTTGATTTATTAATTTTTGGAGCAGAGTTTTGTTGTCTTTGATGATTTTGTTTATTTCGGTTAAATCTGACTTGGTTGCTAATGAGGTTGTATCGACAGAAACTGACTGAGTAAGAGTTCGCTCTGATCTAGTCCAAATATCGCTTACTAAACCACCGAATGATGTAAGTGATCTACTAGAGTAGTTCCAGATATCGGAAACTAGGCTACCAAAGGAGGTAAGTGACCTGTCGGAGTAGCTCCAGACGTCTGCGGCAGTAAGGCTAGTGCCTCCCCCAGTTACAGCTGCTACTACTTCAAAAGTTTTATCCAAACACATTAGCTCGGAGCTTACGGTACAGCAGATTTGAGTTGGGTAAGTACCTAAAGTTGTTGGTGTAAATGAGTGTGAGTAGTATGCGTTACTTTGAGTAAGGCTGACGCCATTAAGATAGAGATCTCCGTTTGGGTCTCTGCTCGTTATAGTACAGGTGGCAGTGGTATTTTCGGTATAGTCGTCGTTATATAAAAACTCACCAATCTTACAGGTTGTGGATTGGGTGCATTTTTGGGGGTCAGCAGCAAAAGTGATGCGTACTTGCGCAAAGAGAAAGATTAAGGCTCCCAATAGGTAAGGATAATGCCGAGCGAATTTATTTATCATATTATCAGTTTTTTTTAGATTCTTTTGGGTCTTCTTTGAAAGCTTTGCGGAATTCTTTGATGGATTCTGCAATTCCGTGGGCCAGTTCTGGTAGTTTTTTGCCACCAAAAAGAATGATTAAAACAATAGCGACAATAATTATTTCAGTTATTCCAATATTGCGAAACAAACAAATCACCTCCTCTCATGAAATCAGTATATCAGCGAAAGTCAGCGTAGTCAGCAGGGAGTCAGCAATATTTGGAAGTTAGGTGACGATACTGTCGGTGGTGCGGACGGCGGTGGCAGTGTAACCACCGCTTGTGAGCGAAACGGAGTTGGTAGTAAAAGGAATAATGCCTTTGCGGCGAACCTGGGTGCTAATATTTCTGTCAGCTGAATAAGTAACACTGGTGCTGACACTGGTGCCTGTTGCAATGGCATCAATATAAGGCACATAGGCGGTGTAGGTATTATCGTAAGTAATGGGGAGAGTGTGTATAGAGTAATTATCACCAACATCCCACTCGTTGTCTGTGCCGCTTTGTAGTGGAGTGTGAGTGACGGTGTAGTCGTCACCACCAGTGTTGGTGATAGTAATAATCTGAGCCCAAGAACCAGGAGAACCGTCGCTAGTATTTCTTATCAAGTCCCCTGGCTGAACAGTGCTTAGATTGGCGTTGGTGTCATAAAAAGTTCTACCGGTGACATCATCGATAGCAGTAATGGTGCCGGTAACGGCGGTACGTAGAGTAAAGACAGTGCTAGTGCGAGAAGTGTAGCGGATGTGATGTTCGATAGTGCCGGCACTGTTTCTAATTCTAAGACGTCCGGAGCTGGGAGTGTCGGTGGGAATTGCGTTGACTTCGAAGGTGGAAGAGTTGAAAGTATTGTTGGTATTGTGAGAAGTCATGTAGGTGCGGTCGATGGTGCCGTTGGTGTCTGTAGCACGGAAGACCGAGATTTTATCACCGCTTTCGACACCGTTTACGGTGATGGCGACAGTCGCAGGTGGTGCTTGAGTGTCACCATCACTGTCAATTAAAGTATAGTCATTAGCATCTGCACCGGCCATGTTGTAGATGTAGACACCACGTGCTCCGAAAAAAAGTCCACCGGCAAAAGTTCCGAAAGGGGCCGTCTTACTAACTAGTGTGGAGACAGGGGTTCCGTTTACTAGTGCGGCACCGGTGCTAGTGTCAGTTAGACTTTGGTTGTCAGAAAAAGTACCTCTGACATCCCGAACAATTAATGTGCCGGTGGTGCCGTTATCGTGACTTGCGACTATTACTCCAGTACCAGTAGAGGTACTTACAGTAAGTCCTTGAGTAAAGTTGCCGGTTTGGGTGTCAAAGTTTATTCTTAAAGATCCGGTAGTGATATATTGTTGTCCTTGATGTCCGTTTAATGTTGTTGTATAGCTGCGACGTGTGACATACTTGGTATATTCGTAAAAATTGTCCAGAGAATTGCCACCACAATCAATAGCTACATCATAGGGTTGCGAGCCATTCCCATTTCCTAGGTCATAGCTGGCTGCACCAAAAGAAAAAACAATACCAGAGAGTGCACCAATAGTGCCGGCGGCAGTTGTATTGTTTATGTCGGCACTGGTAGCTAAAGGAATTGGATTTCGTCCTCCAGCTGAGGCATCTACTTCGTAGTGGTCAAATAAATATCCCCATTCGCGAGCAAAAACAGTAAGGTATCCGTAGTCGATGAGACCAGTAGAAAATCCGTCATTTACTAAAAATAGTCTATCGATATGACCCGTACTCCACCATGGTGTAAAAACAGTAAAATTTTGAGCAACATAAATTTGACTGCTAGATTCGATGGTACCGATAGTGTAGAGATTGCTCCAGAGTCTCTCGCCAGTTTCTGCGGTGGCTGATTGGGTTACATTACCAGTTCCACCAGTGGCTGAAAATGTACCACTACCAGTATCCCAGTTGTGAGTGCTTGTGTCGTCTGTTGGGCGAATCCAGGCTTCACTATTTGTTGTATCGTACCAAAGGAGGGTGCCGGTGTCCCCGGAGGCGTGGACGACAGCGCGGCCAATGTCGGAGGCGACAAACTGAGCGCCAGCGCCAACCGTGTAAGGAACTTTAACTATGCCGGCATTACTGTCTTGGACTCTGGTCCAATTGACGGTTTGAATGGAGCCTCCGGTTAAGTGCTTAAGACTCTCATCGTCAATAAACCACGGTTCTAAGTCGCCAGCGTCGAAAGCTCCAGTTTGATAAACGGTTGGGGTAATAGCTTTCATGGGAGTAGTATCATTAGCTTCATTTTGGGTGGATATGGAAAAAAGATCCATGAGAGCGGAGTAAAGTTCATTGACTGTATTGGTTGAGGTTTCAGGGGTGCCTGCACCAGTCCACCTAACCTGTTTGTAACCACCGCTGGCACCGACATCGCTGCTGTAATATACTGTCCAGTTGGTGAGAATGACGCTGCTCATAATTTAGCCTGTGGCAATATCATCGGTAACCATGGTTATTTGGGTAGAAAAAGCGCCGACGCCAATGGAGCCTGTTGCACTGGCTGGGACGTAGCGAATGGGATCGAGGTGGTGGGTTTCACTGCCACTACTTGTTAGATCTTGCCTGCCAGTTCCGCTACCTGTGATAGCGTTGGCAGCTGTGTCGTATAGATAAAGTGTTGAATCGGTGATGCGGTTGACATAGTAAGTGCCTGGTTCAGGACCAATGTCTACAGAGCCACCATTGCGAGAGTATGTAACCTTGTCACCGGTTTGGAATTTATGGTTGGCGTCAGTGGTAATTACGTCAGTACCTGTGACTACCCCAGTACCAGTGTTAAACGTTGCTTTGTTAGTACTTTGTCTCGCCCTAATAATGATAGCACCTAGGCTGGCGGCTGCGCTGGTACTTACCACGCCAGTAGCGTTAGTTGGTGTACTAGCTAAAATTACGGTGCGTGCCGCGTTATCTTGGAAAATAGCAACTTCTACTCCAGGGATGGCGTTACCAGAAGTGTCATTGATGGTAATGGTGACTGTAACGTTATTGTTTACGGTAGTACTAGAACCATCAGAGTTGCGAATGCTTGGGGTACTCCCGTTACTGACATTGATAGTGACCGCTCCACCACTATCATTGTAGATTGCGGCGGCGGCACTATAAATATACTGGGTGCCAGATCCAGTGGCGGTAATATCGACTTGGCCGGGTGAGCCACCAGCAATGGCTTGGGCAGAAGAGGTGTAGAGTGAGATGGTGGTGCTAGATTCACTGCGAACGTAGTACAGCGTACCATCTGTCATACCTGTTGGAGCGGTTCCACCTTGGTCCTGGAAATAGCAGGGTTCACCATTGTTGTAGCCGTGAGTAGCGTCTAGAGTGATTATGTTGGTAGTGGTATTGACACCAGTATTAGCGTCAAAGCTCCGGGCGGCGGGACCATAAGAAGTAAAAGTGTTACCAGAAATAGAGACAGTTCCGGCGGAGGTAATTCTGATGGCGTGTCCAGAGGTGGTAGAGCCGGTAAAGGTATTGCTAGCAAAGATATCAAGATCAGAATAAGCAACAGAGCACCAACGATTGCCGGCAGTGACGGTAGTGGTATTAATACTTGAATTTTGTATAACGGTGGAGCTGGTGGTGGTAATTGAGTCGTTGGTGGCGGGCATGTTGAGAATAGAGCCATCGGTAAAAGTGAGGCCACTCATATCGAGAGTAGAGTAGTCGTTGATGGTGACACCAGTAAGAGTAATGGCACGAGCAAGAGAGATAGTGCCGGCACCGATAACAGAAAGTCCGGAAAAATCATATGAGGCAGAGGTAGATGATGAGGTGTGGAGTTTCCAATGGTAGCGCGATGGAGAAGAGATAACGGAGTTTCGGTGTTTGATAGTGTCACTGGCACCAGCGTAATAAGTGATGCCGGCAACATTGTCGGCCGAGCAGTAATTTATTTGGAGATTAGTAAGTGAGTATTGACGGGGGAATTCGATAGCGGTGCCATTGAGGTCCATGTAGACAGGATTAGTGCCGCCGTCCCCGATTTGAATTGGTTGGTAAACAATGGCTTGATTGGCACCCTGTTGGACAACCGACCTTCGCTCGTGTCCGTTAGATGCGGCGTTGACTAACCCAGGTATATTCATGGGTTCGGCGGCAATACCACCACAAATAGTAGTAGTGTCTAGGACCCAGAGAGAATAAAACTGCCAAAGGGTAGAGCCGACACCGGAACCAGAGACGGCAAAGCCGAAAACGTCGAGACTGGCGGTGTCAAGGGTGCCAGTGGTTTGGATGACACCACTAGTGTTACTGGTGTTGATAACCAGGGGAACATCACGGCTAGCACCAAATGAGGTACCCTTACCGTGGACGTGCCAAGCTTTCCAATTACCGGTGGTAGAAAGTAAAGCTATAGCAATACCCTTTTGAGAAGCGGCAGCACCGAAACGCTGAATGTGACCAGGGGTATTGGGGCCAGTGTGGACGAGAATATTTTTGCCAGCGGCAGTAGTGAGAGTATTGCTGGCGTTTAGATCGATAGTAGCGCCTCCCCAGTTTTTGGTACCGGTGACGCTACTGATTTGACCGACCGAGTGAAATGAGTTTAAGCCGACGTCGGTGACAGCGGCAACAGCTGTAGCGTCGGCCAGAGTAACTCCATTGATTGATGTACCAATCAAGGTGTCAAACGTGAGGGAGAGACTAGCGTTGCTATTATAAGCAGTGGTGCCGTTGATGGGGTCGACATAAATAGAAGAGTCGGCGGCACAGTAGGTAGGAATAACGGTAGCGCCAGTAGTAGGTGGAGCGATTTGGATGGTGGCGACAACTCCGGCACCAGTAGAGACGTTGGAGCAAGTAACAGTGCTTGGGGTAGAGCCGGCAGTGGGTTGAAAAGTCCAACCCTCGCCACCCGACTCAGCTGTTCCATCTTCTCCTGCTAACTGAGTGACTGGGCCTTCGATGATGGAGGGGACACCGGCAGCTGAATTTGAGACTGTATAAAGAATTAAGGAATTATTGATGGTGGTAGTGATTTGGGGGAGGGTGTATTTTGCTGCCGCACCTTGGGTGGTGTCGGTCCAGATTTTGGAGTTTAGTTGTTCGTTGGCGTTGCCGGTTTCGTCAACTAGACCAGAGTTGTCGGTGACAGTAATAACGGTAGCGGTAACGGTAAGGATAGTTTTGGTGGTGTTGTTACCTCCATTGGTAAAGCCGGTAGAATTAAATTTATCACCAACGGCAAAACCATCGGTCACAAAACTACCGCTACCGCCAGCGGTGCGGGTAAAAGTGCCAGCAGTAGCAGCGACATTGATGGTGATAGACCCGGTAGTGGCGCCAAAAGGAGCACCAGTGCGGATGTCGCGAATGGTAATCATTCGGCCGTTGAAAGTTTCACCAGCGGAGCGGGTAAAAGTGTAGTCGGCTGGTTCGCTAGCACCAGCGATGCGCCACCAGACGTCGTGTTGGGTGGTATTTACTCTTCTAAAGAGCTGAGTCCAAGAGCCGCCTCCGTTCCAAGTGGAGGTGGCAGTGCCGGTGTCAGCGACAAGGGAGACAACCATCAAGTCGTTTTCAACCACAGCCGGAACAGGAATACTTAAAGTTGTTCCTGTGGTGGCAGTAGTGTAGTTACTGGTAACGTCGCGAATGGCTGGCATGCTATTTTTCAGTATAAAGCCTGAG
Organism: uncultured Pseudomonadales bacterium; assembly: GCA_964592455.1. Classification (GTDB taxonomy): domain Bacteria; phylum Patescibacteriota; class Microgenomatia; order UBA1400; family MFAQ01; genus MFAQ01. Next base: position 2,613 of record CAZQDQ010000020.1, on the reverse strand, counting down.
GTTATTTTTGAGTAGCTTGAAAGCAGTAAAGTTTAAAATTTTTTTGGCTGGTTTGGGATCTTGATAAATATGTTTGATGTCGCCAGGGCGGTCTGGTAGATACTTAATTGGACAGTTAAAAATTTTGGCAATAGTATTGATGGTGGTGTTTTTGCCAGTGCAAATATCGATAACTCCCTGATAGCTTGATTTGGCTGCAAGGAGGTTGGCTTTTGCAATTTCTTCGACATGAGTAAAGTCTCTAGATTGTTTACCGTCGCCGTTAACATTTATGAAGTTGTTTGTTAACCATGAATTTCTCATGGCCATAATGCAGTTTTCGGGATTGGCTCGCAGAGATCCATAAACATTGGAATAACGGAGGGAAATGGTAGAGAGGTTATAAAGTGAGGAGAATATGGAGGTGTAGTTTTCGGCGGCTGTCTTGCTAACATAGTAGGGAGTTTCGGGCGAGTAGACGACATTGCTGCTGGAGTTGATAAAACGTTTAACTTTGGTTTTTTGGGCAGCTAAAAGCAAGTTGAGAGTACCATTTATATTGATATCGTTGGTTAGCCAAGGGTCTTTGATGGTGGGAGGGGTAGAGGCAATGGCGGCCAAGTGAAAGACCCAGTCGATTTTTTGGAAGTATTTGGAAATATTGCGGTCACGGATATCGGCTTGGATAAACTTGGCTTTGGGGTGGAGGTATTCTAATTTCCCTCGGGAAAGGTTGTCAATGACGGTGACTTGGTGTCCATTTTTAATGAGAAGCTCAACTAAGTGAGAGCCAATAAAACCAGCTCCTCCGGTAACTAGAGTATTCATTTTTGAGCAATAAAGTGTAACTGTTCCTGATCTATTTTTTCGGCGAGAACGATTTTGAAATTTGAAGTAAGTAAGTCATTTTTGAGACTCTCAAAAGTAAAACCGTTTTGGTGGACTTGGCCTGGCCCAGTTTGACTACCGTAAATGGTTTTGATCCACCAGTCGCGATGAGTGGGTTGGCTAAGAAAACCTACTAGGCAGGCTTCTAAGTCGGGACAATAAATTTCTAGTTTCCCATCTGTTTTTAGTATTCGATACCACTCGGGAAGGGCTATTTGCCATTCTTGGCGAGTGAGATGCTCAATGATATGAGAAGCGTAAATTTCTTCCACAGAGTTATTGTCATAAGGAAATGGTTTGCTAACGTCGTGAACTAGGTCGGCATCGGCATAGAGGTCGACGGAAAGGAAGCCTGGTTTTTGAGTGTCCCAGCCGCCTGCGCCAAGATTAAGCTTTGTTTTGTAGTTGCTCATAAAGTTTTCGATAAAGTGATTCTAAGTTATAAATAATTTTTTTGGTATTTAAGAGAGTCTTTTTTAAGTTGACTGGTGTAATTTTTTGTTTGATTGGATTTAGTAATTTTGGTGTGGTAGCGAGTTTGACAGCCAAATTTTCGTAGTCGCTTAGACTATTAGTAATGAGAGAGGTTAGTTTGGCTTTGATGAGAATACTGGTGGAAAGTCTGGAGGCAAGGTGGTTACCTTTGAGAGTGACAACTGGGACACCTCTATATAAAGACAGGTAAGTGGTAGCACCGCCTCCGTAAATAGGAGTGTCAAGGGCAACGTCAGCTAGAGCCAGGCGAGAAAAATAATCATCAGAACTTTGAGTGGGAGTAAAAATAAGACGATGAGATGAAACATTATTTTTTTGAGCAGTTTTTAGCAGGTTTTGCCGTCCGTCTGGATGTTGGTCCCAAAGCCAAAGAACACTGTTGGGGACTTTTTTGAGAATATTAAGCCAAGTCTGAAAAATTTCTGGAGTGATTTTGTACATTTGCAAAAAAACGCCAAAAATAAATTTGTCTGATGGTAGACCAAAATCCTTTCTGGTAAATTTGTGACCGTAGTTTTGGAGACTGCTTTTGGTGAAGTAATAGCAGTCGGGTAAGTAGAGAAATTTTTCGGTGAAAAATTGCTGATCCTTTTTGGGAGCGACAATTTTATCAACGAGGTTGTAATCGATAAACTCGGCACCAAGTGTACCAAGGAGGCCGGCCCAAGTGATTTGAATAGGGGAAGGGCGATAAGCAAAAATTTCTAGACGATGACCTTCGGTGTAGCCGGAAAGATCGACTAGAATATCGATTTGGTCCTGATTAATTTTTTGAGCAGCTTGGAAGTGACTAAGCTGAGAGATGTCTAAAAAAGTTGAATTTTTTTTGATTAATTTTTCGTAGCGGCTTTGGTCACTGGGTCCGTAAAGATAAGTAAAAATTTTGAATTGTTGGTGGTTGTGATGTTTGACAATAGCGGATGTCATGTAACCAACTGGATGATCACCAAAATTGTAAGAGACATAGCCAATTCGAATTTGCTTGTGTTTAGGAAAGTGTTGGGCAAGCATTAATGGGGGTTTGGGGAGATTATCAAGGAGAAGTTTGCTGTAGCGTTTGGCTGAAAGAAGATTAATTTGCTGACTTTCAGTACGGATCAGAGAAGTCCAAGGGTCTTCTTTGTTGGTTTTATCAAGATAGGAGTTAATTTTTTTGAGTTTTGTCCAGTCACAGATTCTTCTTTTGGCATTAAAAAGACATGAGTATGCCAGTTCATAATTTGGGTCGAGAGAAATAACTTTTTGGTAACA
>CAZQDQ010000019.1:0-13990 GCA_964592455.1 uncultured Pseudomonadales bacterium | reverse complement strand
TTACGGCTAGGACTACAGGGGTCTCTAATCCCTTTCGCTCCCCTAGCTTTCGTTCATCAGCGTCTGGAATGTTCTAGTTGCCTGCCTTCGCTTTTGGTATTCTTCTTGATATCAACGGATTTCACTCCTCCACCAAGAATTCTAGCAACCCCGAACACCCACTAGTCTTTCAGTTTATTCCGCATCTCCCCAGTTGAGCCGGGGGCTTTAACGGAATACTTAAAAAACCGCCTACGATACTCTTTACGCCCAATAAATCCGGACAACGCTTGCACCCTACGTATTACCGAGGCTTCTGGCACGTAGTTAGCAGGCGCTTTCTAATAGGGTACCATCGTTAGTTTTCCCCTATCACAGTGGTTTACGACCCGAGGGCCTTCATCCCACACGCAGTGTCACTGCATCAGACTTTCGTCCATTGTGCAAAATTCCCAGTTGCTGCCATCCGTAGATGTATGCTCCGTGTCTAAGTAACATTGTGGGGGGCCACGCTCTCACGCCCCCTAGCCGTCATAGCCTTGGTGAGCCATTACCTCACCAACTAGCTGATAGCGAACAGGCTCATCTTTCTGCGGCCACGACTTTAGGTCGGGCCTTTCTCCTTGCGGACTTATGCGGTATTAATTAGCCTTTCGGCTAGCTATTCCCCACAAAAAGGTAGATTCCTGTCTTTCCTCACCCGTCTGCCACTGATCCACTCTCGGCCTTGCGGCTTCAAGCTTCACCGTTCGACTTGCATGCTTAAGGTACACTGCCAGCGTTCGTCCTGAACCAGGATCAAATTCTCAAAAAAAATTTACTTGAGTAATATTAAGTCACTCTCGCCACTACTTAACTGACAATTTAAGTATAAAAAATAAAAATAATTGAAATCAGCTCAATTATTTTGCTGCATACCTTTTAAAGGAACTTGAGTATTCTAACAGCCACCAATTAGCTTCGCAAGAGTCACTTTGACCCAGCTCACAAACAAGCGTTCAAAAACTCAATCCACTAAAGTTCATGGAATACAACTATTCTAGCATAAACCATGCTTAGCACAAGTCATAAACGAAAAAGCCCTATAACAATTGACTTCTACCCAATCTTTTGCTACAATCCACCCATAAATTGGCCTCAAACAAGGCCAAAAATTACATTTATTTGGAGGAAACATGTTGATCATTGACGAAAAGGAACTATCCAATATTCAAAGCTCTGGGATCGCAATCCGCGTAAGAAAAAGTGCCCCATCATGGGCAAAAATCGCTACGCAAAGTGATTGGGAAAATGGCTTTGTTAGCGCAGATTTAAATCTGCCTCACCGACAAGGCATCTGCGAAACACTCGAAGGCCCTAAAAATTTTAATGTCGGCGACATGATTTGTCGAGGTGTAAAAAATGAGTTTTGGCCGATGGAAGTTGAAAAGTTCAACAAAGTCAAAGTTCTAGCGCCTGAATACCCAGTTGACGAATACGGTTTTGCAACCTACTTCAACACCAACACAGTATGGGCAGTCAAGATCAACGAAGACTTCATCATTACCGCCGGTGAACACTCAGGCGAGCCTTTGTCACAAAAGGCCGGTGCCTATTTAATCTTCAACGATGAAGGAGGCTGCTGGCCACTAGAGGAATCGCTTTATCCTGCGACCTACATGCCAGTTTAGCCTTTCAAATCAGACCTACATAAAAGTGTGGGTCTTTTTTTTGCCAATTTTGCCACAAAAAAGGCTGGGTCAACTTCCCCCAGCCAAAACACTATCTGTGTGATCCATATCCAGACATCGGGCCAACAAGGGCAAATATTCCTCCCAAAAATAGCCCCAAAACTGGCGAACCCCAAGTGACTGCCTGCATAATTGCCCACATCAGCACAAATCCAACAACAAATCCACCCAAGCCCCAAAGAATCTCACTCTTGTTATTTTTTAAAAAATCAAGCATCATTTTCTCCTTTTTCAATCTTGCGAATATCCTATATCATACCATACTAGCCTCAAAAAGTCAAAAATGGCTCGTACAGACCCACGAGCCATTACAGCTTAGAGCCTACCCCTCGACAATCGCTTTCACAATGCCACGAACCCATCTGTGCCAAATGGTGATTAACGCCACAGCCCAGTTCAAGACAGGAAAGGCAATCAGCAAAGCAATTTTCAGATCTCCAACAAAACTTTCCCCGAACCCCTTCTGGTTCCATTCGGCAGGTCGAAAAGTGAACCAATTAAAAATTGCCACCACAACAGAGGTAAGCAAAACAAACAGCAAAAACAAAAGACTAACCATATTCTGACTCATTCTATACCTCGCTCCTAACAAAAATTTAATTTACACCCTATATTTTATCAAACTATCACCCCGCCACCCAGACAGTCACCATCCCCAGAATAAAACACCGCGCTCTGCCCACTCGCCACCCCAAACACCTCTTTCTCAGTTTCTATCAACAGCTCCTTATTTTTAGTTTTTTTAGTTTCGATTTTTTGAATTTTTATCAGCTCTCCTCCATGTCTAATTCTCACAAACAACCCGCCCTCATTCATCACTTTTTTCAAAAAACTCACAACTTCTTCGCCTTTAGTTTGGCTCACCAAACTCATTCCACTAACTACTATTTTTTTACTCATAACCTCCGTTTTATCACCCACTATCAATCTATTACTTACAGCGTCTTTGTCCACCACATAATAAACCTTCGTCATATCCCCGTCTTGGGTTCTTGATGTCTGAAGTTTTTGAGTTCTCGGGTCAAGTGTCCATCCTCCTCGCTCCCCAATAGTATAAAAAGCCACTCCTTTATGATTTCCAATCACCTTCCCATTAGTATCTACCACTTCCCCAGGTTTCTCCGACAGCCTTCGCTTCAAAAACTCTCTCACTTCCACATTGCCCACAAAGCAAATTCCTTGACTATCTTTTTTATCAGCCACGCTCAAACCAGCATCTTTTGCTACTTCTCTCACCTCACTTTTTAATAACTCTCCCAAAGGAAAATGTACATGTTTCAGCTCCTTCTCCGTCAACTTCCACAAAAAATACGTCTGATCCTTGTGTTTATCCCTCGGAATATATAAACGAACGCCAAGTGGTGCAGGGGCTGTCAAATTTTGACGCAACGAGTCGTGCAAGTGAGTCGAAAAATTTGATAGGCCCGAACCACCAGCGAGCTTTGCGTAGTGTCCTGTCGCAATGTAGTCAAACCCGTTTTCAAGTGCCCAGTCCAAAAACAGCCCAAATTTAATTTCACTATTACACAACACGTCCGGATTTGGTGTTCTTCCAACCTCATATTCATCATAAAAATACTTAATTACACGACTGTTATATTCTTCAGAAAAGTCTAGTTCTTTAAAAGGAATTCCAATTTCCAAGGCAGTCTTCAGAGCGCTTGCTCTATCCTCATCCGCCCTACAGCCATTTTTTTTAATCCATTCTTCTCTTGTTATTCCATCCCTTTCTATTTCACTTTTTGGCGGCCAACAATACAAGTGAACTCCCACAACGTCGTATCCTTGCTGTTTCAAAAGCCACGCCGACACGGCGCTATCCACACCACCAGACAACCCCACAGCAACTTTTAATCGATTCATCAGGTGTATTTTATAATCAAGCATCGTAATAAAGCTACTCTTTATTACAAGCGAGTATAAGAGGCTCTGTACCCAGAGACAGAAGCAATATTTCGATAATAATATATTATCGAAAAGGCGACGAGCAAGCTCTTACCTCACTAACTTCTCCGCTGCTCCTCAGCAGAGCTAAATGCCAAAGCTAGTTTTGTACTCAAAATAGCTTGCGCGACATTTACTCCCAGCTTACTTCTCTCAAACCACTTAAACTGCGCCGTTCGATTAACCTCAAATATTCTCCATGTTTGCGAAGTTTCATCCCAGGCTACATCCAAACCAGCAAAATCAGCTTTTAAAACTTTCATCGCTTCCAAACAAACTCTATCTAATTCTCTCATTTGCTCCTTACTAAACTTTGGTTTTAAGTTTAGTGTCTCCTCTTTTATTTCATTTGTCTTAAATTTATCTTTCTGACTATGTTTCATTCTCCCCAAAATCTCACCATTAAGTACCAGCACTCTATACCAACGCCTTACCGTTATCACAGGTTGAATCAAAACATCTCCTTCACTGTACTTTTGTGACAACTTAATTAGTTTCTCCATGGTTTCCGCCAGTTTCACATTTTTTCCATGCGATCCAAACCTTGCCTTCACCATTACAGGTACAAACTCTTTCTTACGTTTGCTCAAAATTTCCAGATATCTCTTCCAACCTTTAACCCCATTAAACGAAGCAAAAGGAATTACAGGCAAGTGAGCCTGAGCAAGTAGTACTCCTTGCTCTAGTTTCCCCATCAAAGGAAACGTTTTAAAGCTCTCTCCATTAATTACCTTCGGCTTGTTCTCGGTCAAATTGTCGATATATTCTAAAATTACCGATTTCACCCCCAACATGCTCGGAGCTCCTCTTTTACTCGCAGCTCTAGGAATTACCAAGTCATACTCGTGAATCTTTTTCCCGATTCCCAAATCAATTACAGGCTTACCAATACTGCTAACCCCAAGCCGAACATGTTCATAGTTGACTCTATCAACTTCATACCCCAATTTCAGCGCCTCCTCTTCCAGTCGTTTCGGCTCATACTCTCCTCTATATCGCGTAAGTACTAAAATTTTTTTCATAACTATATACAAAGCTTTGGAACTTGTCCAAAAAGAAAAATATTGCGCAAGGCCAAAAAGCTGGCTTTTTCGTACCCGAAAAGTTTTTGGCTGCAAACAAGAACGAATTTCGCGCAGGCGAAATAGCGTTCGGTTTTTCTGTTGGATAAGTTGCAAAACTTGATCATTTATTTTGCAAACTTTTTAACACAATATTCCAAAATCATTTTGGCCGCATTCACCTTTGTCCTCTTCTCAAACACTTTAAACTGCGGTGCTTCGTTTACCTCTACTATATAAACCTTGCCACTTTCAATATCGCGAATAATATCTGTCCCCGCCACTTCTACTCCAAGTACCTTGGCTGCCTTCTCTGCAATCTCTACCACGTCAGTTGGCAACTCTCTCACAGGTACCGAACTTCCTTGGCTTCTATTTAAAATTAACTTTTCTTCTTTTACTTGCCTTTTAAATCCACCGATGCACTTATAACCCACTGTCATAACTCGAAAGTCACCGTCATTTTTTATATATTCCTGAATCAAAAAGCCCCTCAAAGGAATAAGTCTCTCACCTTTCTCCTTCGCTTTTTCTCTCCTACCCTCCAAAACATGAACCAGTTTTTCTATATCATCTGCCTCTCTAATCCAAAAAGTTCCCATCCCATGCCTTCCCCCTTGCGACAACTTCACTATGGTGGGATAGTCCCAATTTTCAAGCTCGTTTTTGAGATCCTTTATCGTTTCTACATAAGCAGATCTCGGATAATTGACTCCAGCTTCTAAAAGCTGCCAAGTCATAACCGACTTAAAACGGCGAAGCGGCCCCTCACTCATTAGATACTCATCAACAACAGGTATCTTGTGCCTTCTTGCATAAAACTGAAGTAATTTGCTCCACTCTAACTCCGAACCAACAGAGCGGAAATACCAACCATCAAAATCCGCCAAATCCATACCGTTGAAACTTATATTTCCACCAACAAGTTTCAGCTTCCTATACTTAATCGGTACCAGCTCTATACCTAACTTTTTTGCCTCCTCCATAAATCTAGCCTCACTCTCATCAAAAGTAATTCTATGCAAATACGCAATTCTCATATAGACAAATTATATTTTAATAAAGTCTCTCCAAATGTTACGAAGGTGCAGAAGCTCAGCAAAATAACCGCACGGAACATGTCCACGCGAGCATTACGCGAGACAGGTACGCGTGAGTACGGTTTTTTACGGGCTTCGAACCAAGTTAATACTTTCATTATTTTCTTTTTATTTTTATTAATCCCGGATCAACAACAAAATCGGTCAAGTCTCTTCTTCCTATTAGCAACTGTCTTCTTAAGTTTCTTCTATCCGTTACCCCTGCTCTACTTTTTATCACCCTTCCTCGTAGCCTAATAGTAATACCTATAATTATTCTTTCTTCAACTCCTAAAGAGTTCTTAACTCGCTTCCTCCAAAGTACATTATCATCAGTTAACAAGCCCATATCTTTTGCCAACCCTTTATCTATCGAAGTGCTACGCGCTCCAGTATCTATTTTTGCCTTCAGCTCCACCCACCTTTTTTTGCTATTTTTAACTTTTACCTGCTCAAATATCCCCACCACTGGTTTTTCTTCTCCTGTAAACTTTACTCTACTGGCAAACTTACTGGCAAACAAAGCTTTGCCTATCTTTACTCCCTTCTCTGCCGTTTCTACCTCCAATCCCTCCACTCTTTCTAGTCTTCTACGAAGTCCTGCCATGTTGGCAATTTGAATCGACAAGCCAGGCTGATCATTAAGTTCCAAAACTACTGGCCCCTTTTCCTCATCTATCAACATATCTACTGACATATATGGCAACTTTGCCACCAATTGAGTTTTTACCGCCATCAAAAGTATCTTGTTCCAGTCAGGAATAGATATCCCGTTTACCTTCTTATTAGTCTCCGGAAAATATTTGATTGAAGTGTTCTTATACACGCCATGTGTTGTAATTCCAGTCGCCATATCAATACCTAAGCCTATTGCCCCCTGATGCAAGTTGGCCTTACCAGCGCTCTCTTCTGTGGGCAAGCGAAGCATAGCCATCACAGGTACATGATTAAAAACGATTACTCTCACGTCTGGAGCCCCTCCAACTGCTAACTTTCTAAATTTTGGGTGGATCTTAATCCTTTCTTCTACCATCGCCTTATCGGGTAAATTATTATGGGAAAACTTACCCTCAACCACATCTTGAGCGTGAATAGAGAGATCACCAATTCCAATTTTCTTTCCATCCACAGTCCAAAAAAAGCCAGGCTCTTTTGCTGGCCTTTTAATGAGCACTATTCCCTGCCCTCCAAATCCTTGCACCGGCTTTACTGCAAATCCATCTTTTAACCTTCCCCACTTAAAAGCTCTTACGTCTGCCACACTATCAAGCGTCCCCAACAGCTTAGGGTGAGGTACATTCATTTTTTTTAGCATTTTTTTTGTCAGCAATTTATCATCTGCCCTTTTTCTTGCTGATTTTTTGTTCAACATAAGGTAATCAGCCGACCGAGCGTTTAACCCCAAAACTTCACTAAATCTCATATTTAGCGGCTAATTATTTTTCTAAATCTCCAAACTTCAAGCAACCTAAGACCTTTATACCTACCTATCAACAAATTTATCAGCAAAACCAACGTTAACCAAATTTCTGGATTTAAAAGAGCCACAGACTGAATAAAGTGCGAGCTCATTATTCTGTAACTCACAAAAGCCAACACCGTAGTTTCGAGCAACATAGTTAGTGATGATCCAAAACTCCTGGTTATCTGTGCCTCTATAAAAGTCTCGGCCACGCTAATAAACAAAATAATAGGAAAAATACCAATAGTCAAAAAACTTCCAAAATTCCCCAATCCACTCAAAAATATAAATCCCAAAACAGCAATTGAAATTATCCACAAAAGTATGGCCAGCTTTGGCAAATAAGGAATACGCGCCCTTTTTATTGTCATTCTACTAAAAATGGCTACACCAACTATAAACGTCAACATCACAATTCCTACTAACCCACCAGTAGATAAAAAAGCGATTGCCAACAGAGATGGTGTAATCATTCCAAATCCATTAAGACCTACAACTTGTCGCGAGAAAGCAACCAAAGAAGCAACTAGTGGAAACAAGAATAGCAACACCACTGTATTCACAGAAACTCCCGATTCAACAGCCCTTCTAACTGCAACCTTTAAAAAATTAAATGGCAAGGCATTTTCTATTTTCTGAGAGTTCAACAAACTTGTCATTCTATCAACTCGTACCTTAGGCACTGTCAAATCTTGAACTGGCTCAACTACTACACCACTACTTGTAGACACTATACTCTCCAAAGCCAAAATCTTTCCTCCAAAAAAACCACCAAAACAAAACAAGCAAAGCAAAACAATAGCCAAATTTTTCATGAGCGTATTTTACTGTACCGCAATCCATAAAACCATACCCAAGTAAAGAAACTCAGGTATGGCAATAAAACTCAGAAAAACGTTTACTGAGCCGATTTAAACATGGCATCATGCATCTCCCAAAACTTATCCTGATCTCCAGCGCACAAAGCAGCCTCTGCAGCCTTAGCAGCTAACGGATGGAATGGTAATGGGTAACTTCTATACTCCAAACTCATCTTACCTTCATACTTTTTCAGCAATGCCTCTACGGTTGGAAAAGCCCTCTCACAAAAAGGACACTCAAAATCTGTAAATTCCATCATCTTAACTTTGGCATTTTTAGCGCCTTTAACTGGTCCAGTACCATAATTCACTTTTTTGCGCACACCATCCTCACCTAACTTTTTAGCTTCAACATCACCAGTGCCGTTCTTAAGTTCTGCATCAATAATAGCCTCAAAAGCAGATTGCGGCTGCGCGCCAACAAGCATTATTCCATTGATAAAGAAAGAGGGAGTACCACTAACACCCAAGCCCTGACCTTCTTTCATTTCATCAGAAACTCTCTGTGTGTATTTACCACCATCTACACAAGAATCAAAATTATTCGAGTCAAGTCCTAGTGACTTCGCCAGTTCCTTTAAGCTAGGCACGTCCAACTTTCTACTAGGAGGAACTTGCTGATTCTCTGCAGCAGTTGGTAATGGTGCCGTATTTTTACTACCTTTAAGATTAGATACCTCCAGTGACAATCTCCCTAGAAAAAATGATGCAACAACCAACATTACTACTAATATAGGGTTGTACATAGATGAAAAACTCCCCTTTGCAGAAGAAGATTGATAATCTACCGCAAAATCGCTGCGATCTGTTTGTTTAGATACTTTTTTAACTTTAGCCATAAAAAAATCATAACAGACCAACCACAATTTAGCTACAAGCTAGCAAGAACTTAAACCAGCCTTTTTCTTTTTTTCCAAGCTTGCTTCATTGCCATCGTTGGTTTTAACCTCTCTGGGATATTTTTTCTATCCTTTGCTTCAAACAAATCTTTCTTAACTTGTACTGGTCTAGTAGCTAACATTTCCAAGATTTCTTTTGCTCCATCGCTATCCGCAATAATCCTACCTCCATACAAGTGTGCATCGGTTTTTGCGATCAGCCAAGCGTGCGTCGCCCAACGCCCATTCTCCCTCAAACCAGCTAAACGCTGAATATGCCCCGGCACACCAACATCATGATAACGAAAATCAACAAACTCCCACTTCGGCCTCACCACTATACGATAATACTCACCCTCTCCTTTTGTTCCAGGTTTCAAACGCCTCATATAATCTAAATTAGAATACGCAAACTAGCCGCTGTCAACCAGACCATAAACTAACCAAAACACAATCTCCTCAGATATACCTACAACATTTGTTTGAGAATGTATTAAATAAAAAACTAAAGTCAAAAACAAATACCTCCCATTAACCCTCATCAAGTCTCGTATATCTCTAAACAAGAAAAATAACAAAATAAGATACAGAAAAAGCCCCAGCAAACCAGTCGTGACCAAATACTCTAACAAATGGGAATGAGCTTTGTCCATATATACATCGTTATTTAATTTTATTGGCCAATCAAAGCTAGCAAATGCCACATCAAAGTTTGCATAACCCCAACCAATCAACGGTCTGTCGGCAAAAGCCAAAATACTTTTCATAAATATTCTTTCCCTGCCTTCAAAAATAATGCCCTGAAGTTTATCTTGCTCCAAAAAATACATCATAAAGCCAATCAGCAGTACCAAAAGCAAAAATACAAAAAGCATAAATTTGTTCAGCTTTTTTTCTAAATACATAAGAGCAAAAAGGCAAAAAGGAGGCATCAAATAACCAAAAATAGTCCCAGTCATTATTCCAAAAACAGAAATCATTACCAGAACCAAAGGCCGTCCCCACCTCCAACTTATATACTCTCTTGCGCCAAATAATAATATCGGTGACACCACAAAAACATATCCCAACAAAAAGACTGGATTACCAAATCCAGCATACACTATACCTTCGTTAAAAAAGTACTGCCAAGTAGACCAAAAAAAAGTAACCAGGAAACTAAACAAAAGAGAAAGAAAAGTTAAGCGCTCAATCTCAACTACTTTTTTTAAAACGTATACACACACCCCAAAAGACATCAGCGACAAAAGGGTAATAAGACCGTCCCACCTATAGAAGTTACCAAACAAACTTTTTTGTATATCAACTCCAAACAAAGATATAGCAAATAGCGACAACCAAAAAAAACCGGCTAGTAAAAATCTAGCAGGCAACACAATTTTCAATTTCAAGTAAAACAAAAAAACAATAAACACACAAAACAACAACAAGCATGACCAAACCAAAAAAAACTTTACTTTAGGAACTTCATAAACAATCAAGGCTTCTGGCAAAAACAACAAAGGTGTCAAAAACAGCCCCAATAAGAAAATTGAAGACACCACTAATAATAAAATTGACTTCTTCATCTACAAGAGTTAATCTCATACTAGCATGGAAAAACTACAACCAGAAAACGATTTAGTAGAACAACTTCCAGCTTCTGTTAAAAGCAGTTTCTTATCCAAACTTTCCAAGAAGCAGAAAATATCATTAGCAGCACTTGCCTTTTTTGTTGCCATCATACCTTTAGGGACTAGTGCTGCTCTCCTTACTACACGACTAAATTCAAGAGCTTACTTACCCGCAACCCCACCCACGCCACCAACAACAATAACTATAACTCCCTCTCCGTCTCCAACACCATCCGCTACTCCTTCTATGTGTAAAAACCCAATCACTTCATTCAAAGTTCAAAGGTCTTGCCGACTACCAATAACCAAGGATCAAGAGAACAACCCTGCTAACAAGAACAAGATAGGCTACATGTACGCAAATATAACCTGCCAGAATGGCTACAAACAACTATATAAGTCACAAACCTGTCTTAGTGAAGAAAAACTCAAGTCAATAGCCGAACAAATTTGTCAAAAAAAAGCCGTCTGCCCCTCTCCAACGATATCAAATAGACCACCAATAATTCACACTACTAGTTTGCCGACAGCGATCACCAATCGTAATTACTCCGCCAGTATTATCGTTTCAGATCAGGATCCAAAAGACATCCTGTCAGTTACTACATCTCCACCTCCCAAAAATCTCAAAATTTTATGCAAAAAAACTAACCTTAATAATAAAGTCGAGTGTCTCATCTCCGGAACACCAAAAAAAATTGGCATTTACAACATAGACATTAAAGCCAAAGACAACAAAGGTGCTGTAACCGTAAGAACACTAAAACTTATAATTCAGAACAGACCGCGAACTCCAAAGAACTGAGCACAACAGACTCTCGCGAACCTCAAATACTTCCCAGCGCCCCGTGTCTAACGGGATTCTTTCTATTTTCTCATCCTTGTCCAAGCTTTTTTCTGTTCCTCCGTTGGTTTCAATCTCTCTGGGATATTTACTCTGTCGTGCGCCTCAAACAGGTCGTTTTTAATCTGCACTGGTTCAGTACTTAGTTGCTCTAACACTTGCTTTGCCCCTTCACTATCTGCAATTATTCTCCCACCATGTAAGTGGGCATCTTCTTTGCTTATTAGCCAGGCATGGGTATCCCAATTTCCATTTTCTCTTCTTCCCGTCAATCTCTGAATATGTCCAGGCTCACCCACATCATGATTTCTAAAATCAACAAATTCCCATTTTGGCCTCACGACAATATGGAAATATTTCCCTTCTCCTGTACTCCCTGGCCGAGCTCGTCTTTTCTTTTTTATCTCCATAATCCATCTTACCCCTTCTGTCAAAGCTTACTGCAGCACCAGGCATACTCAGGCACAAAACACCCTATATAACTTGACTTTTAGCCTCATTAGTGCTAAACTCCCCCCAATCGCATTTCGACTAAAAATCCAAACCAACCCCCTAAAGGAGGGCTCCAATGCCAAAAAAACATATACCCCCGAGACAGACTATCTGGGATTTTATAAGCAGGCCGCTCGACAGCTTGTGGCTATACTTCCATTTATACAATGGAGCAAATTTCAAGTACGCAGAACAGGCAATCCAATTTATTGATCTGCTGAAAAACCTGAAGTACAAGGCTGACCGACTTCTCGGAGCAATCTTCGGATTCCTATTTGATACCGGCGAGATTGTCATTCCTTGGACAGGAAGAGCAATTGTCTGGGTACTCAAATCAGCATTGACCATGATAGTTCTAGCAACGACATGTTTACTAATACTAGAATTAACCTACGCCAGAGAAGAAATTATAAAATCTTTGGAATTGAGAGTTATCGAGTGGTATTTACTGGTATATCTTCCACTTCGACTCTTTCTGGTTATTGGACTCTCCTACTTCCACATGACAGTATGGAACAATCGCTCATCCGATTTTGGCACCATTGCAATATCGTATGCGCTTGTTTCCATGGTGTTCGCTTCTATCATCGATTTTGGACGCTTCTTAACGGCACCCTACTAGGGGTGTCGTTTTTTTATCCACCACAAAGTTTATCGTCTTACCTTTTATGAAGACAGTTTTGACTATCTCCACACCATCCAAATATTTAGTCACATTTGACTCTCTTTTTGCAACTTCAACCACACTTGCTTCATCAACTTCCGCCGGTACTTTTATCACCGCCCTCATTTTGCCATTTATAGCCACAGACAAATTAATTTCACTTTCCACCAAGTACTTCTCATCAACTTCTGGCCAGAGTTTATTGTGTACACTGCCAGTGTTCCCCAGCAAACTCCACAATTCTTCACTCACAAAGGGTGCAAAAACAGAAAAGACAATTATTATTTTTTCCAAGTCTTCTTTAGATATTGCCAGGTCTTCCTTGGTTAAGCTATTTAATGTTTCCATTAACCTAGCCACTACCGTATTGAATTTAAACTGCCCCAAATCCTCACCAGCAATTTTAATCAATCTATTTACTAACACCTTTACTTTCTCATCTGACGTATCTCTACGATCTACCAAACTACGATCTACAAAACTCATAAGTTTCTCCATAAATCTCTTCACTCCAACCAAAGATCTCTCATTCCACGCCATAGTTGCGTCAAACGGCCCCATAAACATCATGTAGGTGCGCACTACGTCAGCACCGTATTTTTCTATCATCTCGTCCGGAGCAATTACATTTCCCTTGCTCTTACTCATTCTTCTTCCATCCGGTGCCAAAATTACCCCATGCGACAGTCTTTTTTTATATGGCTCATGGTACTCCTTCGGCACAACTCCCAAGTCCCACAAAAACTGATAAATAAACCGGCTATAAAGTAAATGCAAAGTATTATGCTCATCTCCACCAACATAAATATCTACTGGCAACCAATACTTCATTTTCTCCATATCTGCCAAACTCTTCTCATTTTTATTGTCACAGTAGCGCAAGAAATACCAGTCGCTTCCCGCCCAGTTTGGCATTGTATCTGTTTCTCGTTTTGCTGGTCCTCCGCACTTCGGACAAATTGTTTTTACAAATGACTCAATCGCGGCCAATGGTGATTCACCAGTGTCCGTTGGTTGATATTTTTCAACTTCTGGTAATACTACTGGTAGCTGTTCCTCCGGTACGGATACCCATCCACACTTTGGACAATCCACCATTGGTATTGGCTCCCCCCAATAATGCTGACGGGAAAAAATCCAATCCCTCAAATGGTAAGTAGTATGCTTCTTAGCAAAACCTTTCTCGACCAAAAAGTCACTAATTGCGCTGTAAGCTTCATCTCTTGCTCGCAATCCATTGAACTGACCAGAATTAATCATTATCCCGTCCTCCAAAACTTTTTCGACCGAATCTATTACGTAGTTATCGTTTCCTTCAAAAGTCTCTACCTGGGTCATCTCCAATCCATATTCTTTAGCAAACAAAAAGTCCCTTTTGTCGTGA
>CAZQDQ010000018.1:0-14066 GCA_964592455.1 uncultured Pseudomonadales bacterium | reverse complement strand
TTCGGTTTTTGAATATGTCTCCTCCATCAGAGGATCCAGAAAAGGTCTAACAGATACCGCTCTTCGTACTGCAGACGCCGGTTATCTTACTCGCCGTTTAGTTGACGTCAGTCACGACGCTATTATCCGTGCACAAGACTGTGGTACTGACGAATCCATCACTATTTCCGCAGAAGGTGAGAGAGGTAAAGTATTTGAGAAGAGAATTACTTATCGCACTTCCGCCAAAAAAATCGTTTCTCAGCAAACTCACAAAGTTTTGGTCAATTCAGATGAAACTATTACCGAAGAAATAGCCGCTGCTATTGTCAAAGAGGGTGTCAAAGAAGTCGAGGTCTACTCGCCTCTCACCTGTAAACTTCGCTTTGGTCTTTGTGCTAAATGTTACGGAACAAATCTAAGTAACAACGAAGCTGCACAAATTGGAGACCCAGCTGGTGTTATAGCCGCCCAATCAATTGGAGAACCAGGTACTCAGCTTACTATGCGTACTAAGCACTCTGGTGGTGTTGCCGGCGTCGACGTTACCCAAGGGTTACCTCGCGTTACCGAGCTCTTCGAAGTTAGACAACCAAAACTTGTTGCTCCTATTGCCGAAGTCTCTGGTAAGGTAAAAGTTGTCGAAACTGATAATGGTAACTTAGTCACAATCACGCCAAGCGGCAAAAAAGAAGATCGCAAAGAGTATTTAATTCCCCTTGCCATGCCTCTAAAAGTTGAGGACGGTGACTTGGTTTCTATAGGTACCCAACTCGCGGTAGGTGGTGTTGACATTAAGATGCTTCTAAAAATCAAAGGCTTGCGGGCTGCTCAAAACTATCTTATTGGCGAAATTCAAAATATTTACGAGTCACAAGGTATCAGCATCCACGACAAACACTTCGAAGTTATTACTCGCAAAATGTGTGACTATGTTCGTGTAGATACATTGGGTGATACCAGTCTAGTTGTCGGAGACGTTATTAGTCGTGGCGCTTACGAAATGGTCAACGAAGCCATTATTGCGCAAGGTGGTGAGCCGGCAACAGCTACTAATCTCATTTTAGGCACCATTCGCGCCGCTCTTCACACTGACAGTTGGCTCTCCGCCGCCTCATTCCAAGATACTACTAGTGTTCTAACTGATGCTGCCGTTGCTGGCAAAGTTGACCACTTGGTCGGTATGAAGGAAAACGTTATTATTGGTCGTCTCGTTCCTACTAGCTCTTCCAGGGCAAGAATTGAGAATATCTGATAAAATATCGAAAGTCAAATTATGCCTACAACCAACCAACTAATCAAACGAGGACGTCACTCTAATCCTACCAAAGTCAAAACTACCGCCCTTCGCCGCAGTTTTAACTCCGTCAAACGCCGAATGGTCAGCACCAAAAGCCCTCAAAAAGCAGGTGTCTGTATCCAAGTCAAAACCATGACTCCCAAAAAACCAAACTCTGCTCTTCGTAAAGTAGCCAGAGTCAGGTTAAGCAACAAACAGGAAGTTACCGCTTACATCATGGGAGAGGGGCACAACTTAGCTGAGCATAGCATTGTCCTAATCAGAGGTGGTCGTGTCCGAGATCTTCCTGGTGTTAAATACCATATAGTTAGAGGTAAGCTCGACACTGGTGGTATCGAAAAGCGCCGCACTAGTAGAAGCAAATACGGCTCCAAGCGTCCAAGTGCAAAGAAATAATCAACAACTATGAGATCAAAAAAAACACCAGCCAAAAAAATCCAAGTTGACACTTTTTATAACAGCGAGCTAGTAGCTAAATTAATTAATAGCTGCATGTTAGATGGAAAAAAATCAATTGCCGCCAAACAAGTCTACAATGCGATAGATATTATTGCCGAAAAAACAGGCAAAAACGGACTAGAGTACTTAAACGAGTCTTTAGAAAACATCAAACCAACCATCGAGGTTCGCTCCCGCCGTGTTGGAGGCGCTTCCTATCAAGTTCCAACTCCAATTAGACCAGAACGCCGAAACTCACTGGCAATCCGCTGGCTCTTAAATGCTGCCAAAGCCCGTGGTGCCAACCCCAACCGTACCTTAGCTGAAAAAATCGCCGCCGAAGTTCTCGAAGCACACGAAAACACAGGTAATGCCATCAAAAAGAAACTAGATACTCACAAAATGGCTGAAGCTAATAAGGCTTTCAGTCACTTTAGATGGTAGTCAATCGTTCCGTAGCCTTGGCGTAGGGCGATTCCGCTGGTAGTACTCCGTCATCGCAAGCACAAAAAAGAGCCCTAGTGGCTCTTTTTTGTATCTCATAGTATAATATACGATAGTCAAAATCTAATTAAGGAGATTTAAGTGGACATTACCATTATTTTGCAAAAAACTGTTCAGTTTCTTACTTTGGTGGCCATGGAACTAGTTTTAGGTGTTGACAATGTAGTCTTCATCAGCATTCTAAGTTCTGTGCTCCCGAAAAATCAACAAAAAAGAGCTCGCGTCATCGGCCTTTCACTTGCTATCATTACCCGGGTAATTGCACTAAGTTTCATTTCAGTGCTTGCCAACATGACATCAACACTGTTTACTCTGTTTGGTCACGGTGTCAATATGCAGGATATTATTCTATTCCTGGGTGGACTCTTTTTGCTCTACAAATCGGTCATTGAGATTGACGCCCAAATGCATGGAGAGCATGGCCCTAAGCAGAAAGCATCAAGCACTTTTATCAGAGTCATTTTGACCATTATGTGGATGGACATTGTCTTTTCTCTAGACAGTATCATTACCGCAATCGGTATGGTCAACGACCTCTGGATCATGATTTCCGCAGTCATCATTGCTATGGGGGTTATGGTCGCTTTTGTAAATCCCATTGCCGAATTTGTTGATCATAATCCAACAATCAGAATGCTTGCTCTATCATTCTTGCTGTTGATTGGCGTTACACTAATTAGTGGTGCCACCGGTCACGAAATTAACAAAAACTATATCTATTTCGCCATGGGATTTTCTGTTCTTGTTGAAATGCTCAATATGAAGGTAAGACAAAACAGAAAGGAGTCACTCCATGTCTGATCTCGCGATTTTTGTTATTCGATTTGTAATTTCAGGTTTTGTTGCCGTTTTCCCATCAGTCTTTTGCACTGTTGGATTGGTGTTTGCAGCCCTTCCTTTCATTGTCATACCTCTGAACACCATCCGTCAAAAAGCTTTGCTACGTGAAGGGGTGGTCTATACCAATCCCCAAATTGAGCAAAGGATTGCCAAAGAGCACAAGGTAATACATTTCCTTAGTACTAACTTTATCTGGATAATCTTTGGACTTTTGCCTTTTCTCTGGTTGTTTTGGCTGTTGTTGCTTATGCTGATCAACATCAACCCGTTCAACCTCATCTACTATATTTAGTCATGTTCACACCCGCCGTTCAAGGCGGGTTTTTAGTATAATAATACAAAATCCCTCACACAGGAGCTTTCTTTAAAAATGGATAAACCAGCCTTTTTCTTTGTTGCTCATGTTTTGACCAAATATAACAGTGCCAATATTCAGTTCGACAACTTCAAAAAACTGACTCCAACAGCAACAAAACACTACATGGTCAGACACTCAACCAAGCCTTCGTATGTCACTTTTGTGGCAATCTTTGATGAGCCAGCAGACTACCACGGTATCAAAAATAAACTTTCGTATTACTATGGTGGTACAAGCAAAATTCTCAAGGTTCATTACTCTACCTCCAACAAACCAACATACTTTTATTCGGCCCATTTAATCCAAGACTTCACACCGCTTCAAAAACACAACAAAGAGCCAGCCAGAAAGCAAGCCTTGGTAAAAACCGTTCTCACTCTAATTTCGCCAGATCCAAAGGTCGAACTTAATAACTACGACAGTAGTATCTTGGTGGAGCTTCTAGACCGTGATCTACGTCCAGAAGATATTGCCAATATCAACAGAGCTCTTCTCAATATGCCACATCGGATACTTCTTACATCCAGAGAACGAAAAAAGGAGTAGATAATGCCAAAATATTTCTATATTCTTTACTTTCGCTACTACAACCAACCACTGCTAGAATACTTATTCAAAAGCGCCAAGGAAATTTTTACCGGAAAAGTAGTCACCTGCACTTCTCTTGATAGCAAGTATGCTCGTCTGATAGTAAGTAGTAAAAAACCAATCTATCCATGGGAAATTATACAGCTAGAATCTCTCTTTGGGCCATACATTAGTGAAATATTTTTTTCTCACGACAATGCTTCAGCCTACGAAGGAGAGGTTGCTTCAATGGAGGAGGTTGGACCACAACATGTTTTTTCCGTTGGAGCTATTCTAAACTTTAATTTTTGGGACATTGTTACTCTAAAGAGATTTTTCTTTGTTCAAAACATGAAAAAATTAGTGCAAAACAGTTCACATACTACTGGCTTCTACAACTACGACAACTTTCTCTGTTTCTTTCTTCAATCAGACGACCCCATACCATTCACAGAAACAGACTTTTATATCAAAACAATCATAAGATCCACCACTGCATTTTTCAAAACCACCATCTAGAAAACTTATTGATATAATCCTCTAAAAGAACCTTAAACAATAAAGGAGGCCAAAGTGAGTCAGACAAGTCCCCGTTACTTTTATATTGCCCATATCCATATCTCTCACCCTCTCTTACTGCAAAAGATTGTAGATTACATTAATCCTTTTAGAGTCCACGATCCAGACTGCCACATTGTAAGGACAAACCCCCAAAATGGCTTTCTGACCTTAAATGTTTCCTCAAATAAAAGAATCAGTGAAACAGCAATAGAAACTTTCGAGCGAAATTTGCCATTTGTAGAAGGCCTTAAAATAATCTTCACTCACAAAACAACCGACTCTGACAAAAACGGTCAAAACTTTCCGCCCACTTTTGTCTACTCCGCCTATTACGCTCTTAACTTCAACTGGTTGTCTCAAAAATTGGGAAGAGTTCGCTCGTTTGAAAATGCTTTGAGAAAAACTCTCCAAAATATCCAGGGAGGCTCATACTATTTGTATGTAAACCCAAGTTACATGGCTCTTATTTTGGAGAGTACAAAGCCTTTCAAGTCAGGAGAGTTAAATGAACTCTTCAAAAAATTAGAAGCAAACTCACCAGTTCTTTTAACCTCTTTCTCTACCTTTCCCGCCACCTAAGGCGGGTTTTTTATGTCTATCTCTCTTTCTAATCTGTTCACCAAATAATTTTTCCACTCCAAAAAATACTTCGTCAAACAAAATCGGTAAAACCTTCCTCGCTTAAACGGCTCCACTAATTTCTTTTGCTGTTCAGTCAGTTTCTCAAAGTCACTTTCCGTTAGGTAGCCAAGGAGCAAAGCGTCGCTACTTCGCATCTCAATTCCCGATTCTATTTTTATCTCTTCCAAGATTTCTTTTTTTACAGGGGAGTATTTTTCATATAGATATCTGGCAGAAAATTTATCAAACACTTTGCCTGCAATTATCAAAGACAAAATATTTTTAAACCATTTGGTGCCATACAAAGTCTTTACTTCTTCCTTCGCAAAAGTAAAACCAACACGGTAATAAAACAGTCCAAATGGCTTACTCATCGAAGTCAGCACGGCGACTATGTTTTTGTGCCTCAAATCGAACAAGTGTTTCTCAGTCATTCCCAAATATGCAAGGTCCAAAACTATTTCATGTCCCAAATTAGCAATCTGGTTAATTAAAGAGTTAGGAATTATATTGCCACTTCTAGCCGAAGGGTTGGAGATAAACCAAATACCCAAAGGTAACTTCTTGATTTCTTCCATGTTCTCTTCTACTTCAATTACCTTCATCCCCATCCCTGCCGCGCATTCCCTATAACCTTCGTATTCACCCACCAAGGTGTAAATTGGTCTGTCTGGTGTCTGCACTTTAATTCGAGAAAGTAAGTGATATATTCCCTCACTCGAGCCAGCGGTCGGGTAAACAAAGTCAAAATTTTCAAAACCAATCACTTCCTCTTTGTAAAATTTCTTCATCTTGGCGACGATTGGCTTCTCATAATCGTCTAAACCAGGCGGAATAACCGACTTCAAAAACTCTCTATGTGGATAGTTCGCCGTAATTTCTGAAATAAGTTCTCTAATTTCTGGAAAATAATAAGAGTAGACAGACTTCATAGTTTTTAGCTGTTTCATCTTTTGTTTTAAAGAATAATTGCCCCTCTGTACTGCCAATCAAAACGGATGTGTCCATCAGGGAAAAAGATCATTTGGCGAATATCGTCAGTACTGGGTTTAATCGTCAAAGCGTCCGTAAGGCACACATTTTGACCATCAATATCAAATATTCGTGAGTTATGCCCGTAAGAGAGTAGTAGATGACCGCGCTTTTCCGCCCACTCATTTAGCTTGGCAATCTTCTCAGGAGTGAGCATCATATTTATCGTGTCTTGCTTATATTTTTCACTTTCACTCTCCTCAGGTGCAGCAACAGGTCTTAAGGACACTTGCTCCACTCCCCATTCACTCGCTTTCTTCACCATTTTTTCCGCCTCCTCTGGTGTATCTATATGGTCCTTAATTAAAACAACCGAAAAACGCACCGAATAACCTATTGCATGTAGCTTCTCAATCATCTTTCCTAGGTCGGGGTAGCTTTTCTTAAATGGCAAATAGTTTGCTCTATTTTTCTCCGCAGTATAATGAACAACAGAAATAGAAATAATTGTTAGGCCTAGCTCGTACCAGTCTCTCAAATACCTCTCATACTTATCCTCAAGTTCCGAAAACAATACTCCATTTGTTTGCAGCTCCAAAATGGGGAAGTCGTATTTTTGTAGATGTTGCAAATATTCAGTGATTTGGTCTGGGTAGAGTGTTGGCTCGCCTTTGCCAGTCAGTAGTACTGTTGTTATTCCATTAAGTTGCGCAATTCGACAAGCTTTCTCAAAATTTCTCCAGTTCACTATTATTGGCTTAAACCCAATCGACTTAATTCCTGTCATTTTGGAAACACAAAACGGGCAAAACGCGTTGCAGGCTGCATTCCCAGATACCACCGTAAAAGTCTGTATCTTCATATAGTGTACATACTACACTATCAAACCAGCAATGTCAATATTTAAAAAATAATAAAGTACTTCGACAATAGTTAGAAAAAAAGATGATACTATGGTTTAGGATGATAGACCCAGAAACACATCGTGAAGACGGTGGCACAACAGAGTCCTTTCTAAGAGAGGACTCACCTGAAGTTCAAAAGTTGTTAGTTGATCTAGGTATCGACAATGAAATCTTGGAAAGAGCAAAGAAAGCACTACTTTCTGTTGACTTCGACTTTCTTATAAAAGCTTCTGTGGTAGGAAGCAAAGAGTGGGCAGCCAACAAAATAGCCGACGCGTTATCTTCAGATATCTTCGACGAAGAAGCTCTTAAATCATGGAGAAAGTATGTAGAAAGAGGAAAATTTACATCAAGGGAAGATATAGAAGATCAACATGAGGTATCCGAACAAATTGCTTCCATACAAAGAAGGGCAGAATCTCTGGCTAGGACAATAGGTCATGATCAAACCATGGAAGTAAAAATTGGTCCACTTGGAAGCGGGACTCACTGGAACTGGAAAGAAAACATAGTTACTATTGATCAAAAACATGCGCTAAAAACGCCAGAGGTAGCACTTGGTGCAATCTCTCACGAAGGTATGCACCGAAGAATTAGCAGGATAGACTTTGTATCTCAGGAAGTGTTTAAAGAAGAAGGATTTGAAGCACTTCTTCAGGCAACGGAGGATGTAAGGGTTAATAGTGCACTAGAAATAATGTATCCAGGTGCCGGCGAATGGATAAGGGAAACAATGCGTGACATACATACAGAAACAGATATGTTGATAACAATATCTCAAATTAATAGCGAGCTCTTAAACAAAACAGGATATATCCCATATCAGTTTGAATTTATTGAAGCAATCGAAAGAAAGTGGACATACGGTGAATACGATCCAAACACCTCTGCAGTAGTTCAAGAGGCTCTCAAAAAAGCACAACCTTTTTTAGACGAACACAGCTTAAATACTCCACCAATTGACGCAGATGAGGGAGCTATTGTTGAATATGCAAAAAAGGGTTTTTCAATACTTAGAAAAAAAATCTGGCCAATCTACAAGGAGCTGGTCGACCTAGATGTGGAAGAAGAAACAATTAGGCAAGCAATCATTGCCATGGCAAACGGTACGGAAGATCAGTTAATAGATGATCTATTAAGCACTTTAAGTGAAGAGAGTGGAGAACTCGAAGAGCTTACAGAAATATTGGAAGCATACAAGAAAAAATCTACCCCAGAGTCCTCAGATAAATTTAACATGCCAAATCTAAGAGAAATGTCATCAGGATTAAAGTCAAAAATAAAAGATGTAATAAATAAGAATAAAACTAAAGATGGTAGCAAAAAAGAGGGTGACGAAAACACTGGCGACGGAACTGGGAATAAGTTCAAAGATGCTGCAAAAAAAGCTCTTCAAGATCACTCAGGCGAAATTTCTGAGAACTTAAGACCAAAACTTGTGGACCCAGAAGAGTATATAAGTGCAAGAGAGTTATTAAAGAAGATGAAGGAAGACGAAGAGCTGACAAAAGCTATTCTTGAGGCCAGGCTAAAAGAAGTGGAAGAGGAAAAAAGAAAAAAGACATCGTATAAAAAATACTACGACCAAGTCTCTACTGATATCGACAACCTCGTTCACGAACTACAGGAAATACTCTATCCAAACAAAGCAACAAGATGGCGTCGAGGTTTTTCGTCTGGCTCTAGAGCAACCCTAAGCAGGGTCATGCAATTTGAGGCGGATCCAAGGAAGAAAAACGATCTGTTTGAGAGAAAGAACTTAGCAGACAAAAAAGAGTACAAATTTACTTTATTAGTCGACTTATCTGGTTCAATGGGAGGGACACACTCCGAAGAAGCCATTAAGGCCACTATACTTTTTGCCGAAGTTCTAGATCGTATAGGTATTGACTTTGAAATTCTAGGTTTCAATACTCTACCAAAATCAGATTCTGAGAAAGAAAACTATGTGTTTAAAGGGTTTGGTAAAACTTTCGATGCTGATTCCAGAAAAAAAGTAGAAAGAGTAATTACCGACGCACATACACCAGCTGCAGAATGTAACGACGATGGACCAGCAATAAAGTGGGCTTCAGATAGAATGAGGGAGCAGAACGGAGAGAGGAAGTTTATATTTGTCATATCAGACGGTCAACCTGTTTATAGTGATGAATACGGGAGTTCAAGAACTGGACCGTTTGCTATGGATAAAATGGTCAAATATTCCAATGAGACAGGCAATCACATAATTGGACTTGGTATTGGTCCAGGTACAACAGCTGTTCAAGAATATTACCCAACAAATAGAGTGGTAAATAATGTCAAAGAGTTATCACCTATTATTGGAGGCTTGGTCGCGGACATAATCGAGAATCCTCAAAAATACATGTAGAGAAAAAAAGTGGTAAATGCTAACATGAAATAACTGTTATGAACAAAAAAGGACTAAGTCTGGTTATCGCTGATTTCATAAATTCATCCAAGGTTGATCACTCTAAAACAGGTTCAACAATCTCAATTATTCTGTGTAACAAACCCAGCATCATTGTAGACATAGTTCATGCTTATTACGGCAAAAGTGGCTCCGTATTAATTAAGGTCAACAGAAATACAAACCCAAACGACTTGTTAGCTTCTATGTTTCCTCAAAAAAAGGCTATTTTTTTAAGCATCAAAGAAGCTATAAGTAACGATTTGTACCAATTTTTAAAAAATATTGCAGAAAACAAACAAATTATCACTATAGATATCAGTGGCAATCCTGTAGTAGTTCCTACAAGTAGTAAAAACCACCTGTTCATTGTCTCGAAAAAAGAGACATTGGAAAGTCAACACGGCAACCTTATAAATTTATCAGTCAACGTACTGGACGTTGACACTCTACTCTAAATATGGAGAACGAAACAGCACAAGATCATCTGGAGTTACTTGGCAACAAGTGGGAGATAACTACTAACCAAAGTGAGGTTGGTGTAGGCAGTTTTGTTATTGCAAAGTTTCAAGATGATGGCTTTGGAAGACCAATCTCCAAGGAAGGTATGCGTAAACATCTTGTCGTAGATAGGACATCAGATCAACCAGAGATTGGCAGAGAATACATCGTCAGAGTTGACAAAGATACAAAACCTGGCATAAGAGGCGGTTTGCTGATAGGAGAACTTGTAGATGAGGCCCCGTCGACAAAAGTTGAATCCGCTATTTCAAATAAGCTTGGCATAAAAACAATTGAAAAATACGGAACTGCGAGACTGCCAAACGATGGTCCAGGTAGCCAAGAAGAGGCAATAAAAGCCCACATAAAAGGATATGAAGAATTACTTGGGGGGCACTTCATTGCCTTAAAATGTATTTTTAACGACGCCGGACAACCCGAAAAAACTGGAATTACTCTATACAAAATAGACGACGAATCACCACAACCTGAAAAAAACATTGTCGATCTAAGTGATATTGGTTTTAGGATTGCCGAAAACTCAACGATTCCCACCAAAGAGACTGAGTCTGATATTCCCGAAGGTGCGGCTTTTAACCGGTTGTCACCTATTGCAAAATTGGACGATAAGACAATTGTTTTTCTTCAGACTGAGGTAGAAATGAGAGCTTCTACAGGGCCACTCGTTCCCTCATCAGAGAGGTTTAGAAACTTTACGTTAGACGAAAATACCGTTAATACCATACTTCATGTTGCTTCTGCCTACGAAAGGAGATCCCCTCTTTTTTTAGAAGGCGACACGGCAACTTCAAAAACTAGTAGTGTTGAATTTTTTGCAAGTCAAATTGGTGCCGAGGTTAGAAGATTAAATCTTAGTGGACAGACTGACACTTCAGAGCTAATAGGCAAATTTGTCCCCAACGATGGTTCCATAAAAATTGCCTTTGAGAAACATGTAAAAGGTTGGAACAACAGCGATCAAGGCGAATGGGAGGCTACCCAAAAGAAGTTTCGATCAGAAACAGTAAGGACTATGCAAGCAGCCAGAGATGAAGGCCGTATTTTAAGCAAAGATGAGCTGTCTGCTATCGCTTTAAACGAAGGTTTTCATATAACAGAAACACAGTGGGTTTGGCAAGACGGAATTCTCCCACAGGCCATGAAGAAAGGTCAGATTCTAATCCTAGATGAAGTAACTTTGGCAGAACCTCAAATATTGGAAAGAATAAACTCCGCTTTAGAGAACCCAGCATCAATCGTTTTAACTGAAAATGGAGGTGTCAAAATCGGTCCTGGCGGTGAATTTGAGATAGCTGACGGATTTTGGATTGTTGCTACTGGCAATCCAGCCGGATATGCTGGTAGGAGTATACTTTCTGACGCTTTTATTAGAAGATTCCCAGACTACTATAGAGTACCAAACCCAACACAACTCCAGTTTAAACAAATGCTAGAGTTGATGGTATATGGCACTCAACCAGATCTAAATATTAATGGTGTAAAGTACGCAGGATCAAGAAGTACTAACGCAGAGTTTGGTTCTTTATCAGAAAAACCAGAAATTAAGGAATTCATAACGCATCTTGCTGCCTTCCACATGGACATCGTAAAAATGTCTGATCCAAAAACGAGAACTATAGGTGCAGAACGACATCGAACTGGCGGTAAATATGTCTTTACTAGGGATACATTGGTTGCAGTTTTAAACTTTATTAACAAAGAACGAGTACTAGATAGGACTGCCACAGCAAGAACAGGTGAAAAAGTATATGTTACAGATTTTCGTACTCTAGCAAAAATGGCAATCGAAAGATTTTACCTTAGCCCAGTTGCAGAAGCTGACAGACAAAGTGTTCGAGATGCCATGAACAAATACTCCAACAGGTGGTTGTCTTAGCAAAAATTGCCACTTTTATTAAATTAACCAGGAAATTTTAGTCCCTCCAACACCCTCCCAAGTTCCTCTTCATTCGCACACTTCACAAACTGCTTACTCCCAAATACAGGTCCACTCATTGCTCTACCCTGCTCATCAGTTTCACTAGACCACTCAAAATCTTCCGGCAGACCTAAAGTGGGTAAGTAAGTGCCAACAAAGTACACGTCATATTCTTTGGCATACATTACTGCATATTTATGTCCCGCCAAGTACGCCCCTTGCATGCATCCATCCTCAGAGCCAAAAGGCACTCCGTTTACAATCTCAAAAGAACTAGTCATTTTTTTAAACTCCCGCTCAGCTACCTCAAGTCTCTTCTCGGGGTTAGCCACCAGTTTCTTAAATTCCTCAACTTGCTCCAAAAATTTATTTCCATCGACATTTCCTTCCTCACAAACTGCACAAGCAACTAGCCACCAAGTAGTAGGGGAGTCTGGGTCATTATTTTCTATCTCGCGTCGCACTTGTTCTACTGACTCAGGAGTATAGTGCGCGTGCAGTTTAGCTGCCAGTTCCTGTTTTTCTTCTGGTATTAGTCCCAGAGCACAGGCAACTCCCGCGTCAAATCCAGGAGCAATTTCTCTCTCCTCATTTGGCACCCTCTCAACAAGTGTCTCTCTCTTTATATATTCAGGCCACTCGCCAATACTAGCTACACGTTGTGTGTTTTTATCGACAATTTTTTCCAACACAGCCAGTCTGGTGTTAAAAACTACTTTTTCTCGTACTCTGTCTTCCTTTAGCCACTTACAAACTTCATCTTGCAACCTTGGACCTTTTTTTCTGCCAGGCATTACTGCTGTTTTCCATCCTTCTTCTTCTGCGATAGATATAGCACTCAGTACTAAATCTTTATACTCTCGAGCTCTCTCAAGGCCATCCTCCACATTTACAAATTCACCAGCCAGTTGATCATCAAACAAATAACTATCAACAACCCCTAGTTCTACATCCGATCTCATAGTTAGCGCTTCTTTCATTTTGTCCCCATCCACAATTTTTTTAGGCAGTGTTTTTTCAATTTTTACCTCTCCTACTCTCTCGTTCATCCAAGTTTGCCAGTTATCCAGGTCCTCTACCTCACTTCTCTCAAGTGGAGTATCACTTTTTCCATTTCTCCCTCTCTGGTCAGCTTCGGTCAAAAAAGACAAAGCAAAGATATTGGTACCTTTTTCCGCAAGTTTCCTAGCCACTCTACCCAAAGACTTCCTAGCGTTTCTCTCTGCTTTTTCGGGGCTTTTCTTAAAGTCTTCTTCATAAATCAAATAAAGCATTTTAAGCTGCATGTGTTTCTCTGTTAGTATTCTCACTCTTGTTCTAATTTCTTTGGCAAAGTCAGTTTCATCAAGCCCCATATAGTCCCCATTTTCATCTCGCATTATTTCTACATTAGCAGTTGGTGCAAACGCATTAATAAACTCTTCAGACATCCACCCCCCCTCCATATCATGCCCATCAGAGGTTATTACTTCCACCCCGTTCTTTATTTTCTTCTCAGTCTTTGTCGGTTTGCCCAAGTCGTGGCTCAGTGCCGCCAGCATAAACACTATTCCCTCTTCTTCAGTCATTTTTTCTCTTCTCATTATTTGCGCCGCCGCATCTACAACTTGTAGTGTATGCTTCCAAGCGTCACCTTCGGGGTGCCAATGTTCTTCTTGTTCGGTGATTGTAAGTTCTGCAAGCCAAGGAAAGTATCTGTCAATCACTCCCACCCTGCGTGCAAATTCGAGACCCACAGAAGGTTTCTCGCTTTCCAACATCATTTTTGCAAACTCTTTATATATTCTTTCTTTAACTTCATCATCCAATTCAATTGCCGATTTATTCATAATCTCTAGTGACTTCTCTGTCTGCTCTTTATCTCCACCTACAATAACTTTTTTGTTCTTCTCCTGCCTTAATCTTTCAATTAATTTATGGTCACTTCCGCGGACAAGCATTTCTTTGCAAAGCTCCTCAGTTTCCTCATCTACTTTCCAGCCGTATCTGGCTGCAAACTTCATAATTCTCAAAATTCTTACTGGGTCTTCCACGAACTTCTCTGGGTCTGTTGCCCTAAGAACTCCGTCTAGGACATCTTTTTTTCCACCATATGGGTCATAAGTAAGTTTTATTAGTGGATCATATGCCATACTATTACAGCTTAAGTCTCTTCTTCTTGCTCCTTCTGG
>CAZQDQ010000017.1:0-14109 GCA_964592455.1 uncultured Pseudomonadales bacterium | reverse complement strand
ACGATGGACTGGTAGGTAACTTGCTGACCAGCTCTATCGTAGTCGTTTGCGTTTGGTGCAGGTGTTGATTCGGTGTCAGAGGGCTGGTCAGCTTTACTTGAACAGCTAACAATTGTTAGCACCAAGAAAGTTACCACCCAAGCAAAACTCTTTTGTCGACTCATTTAACAATAACCTGAAGTGACGGAGTCCAGTGGACGATGATGCTTCTAAGCATTTCTCGGTCCTCTGGTGTCATGGTCGACGCAGGTTTAATGACCACTGTGTCGCGTGAAGGGATAGAGATTTCTGCTATGACGTCCGAGTTGGCAAAACATCTGTTCTCGCCGTAGATTTTGATGTGTTTCGAAAACAAAGAAAATTTCCAATCTCTTTTGATCTGCTTATCACTTTCGGGATCTTTGCAGATTCGGGAGCTGAGAAAAGTGTTTATGTCTTCTAGCAGTGTAGTTTTTCCATTTGAAAACATGTTGGCTCCTTTTAGCCGATGGCGATTCTGAGCGCGATAATAGTGGCAACGCCAAAGATGAAGATGATTAGGGGGATGGGGAAGGTTCTTTCGTAGGCTTTCATGAAGAAATCTAACATGTGCTGGCTCCTTATTGTGTAAAAGTGGGTTTCAGCCTATATTTTATCACTTGTGCCTTGTTTGTGGTAAGTAAAAGGTGTTTCTAGGTTGGTTTTAAGTAACTTTCCGAAGATATCTAGGGTTTGGGGTGAGGCAGGGAAGCCATTTTGCTTGAGGATGGTAAGGGAGTAGCGTTTTTGGTCTATAGGTGGAAGATTGTAGCTAAGGTTGATGTTTGAGTGTTGACCGGCAAGGGTTAAGTGCCAGAAGCTTACAACAGCGCTACTGCTCGCAATGATTGGAGACTGATTTTCGAGAATCGACTGGTTGATATTGGCAGATTCGGTTGCGGTGTAACAGTTGCTTGGATTTGTTGAGGTACACGGCAAGTATTCTGAGTGAGTTACTTGAATGTTGGTGGCGGTTGGAGGTAGATAAATGCGGAAGAAGCCAAGGTAGTGACCGCCATAGTGAAGAGGGGGGTTGGGATTTTTTTCTGGGGAGCTGTTTTGGAAGTCAACAGCAACAGTGTGTTTGAGCTGATTGTTTTCTGTTGTTATATTGTGTGCCGTCTGGCGGGTGACATATTGGTTAGCCTTGTTAGCACCCAAGTTCATTTCGACTAGACCATAGTAGTCGTGAGTGTTTGCTATGTAGACGCCAGCGAAGTTTTGATTTTCCAAAAAAGTTTGAAAGTTTTGATTTGTACTATTTAAGACAATATTTTGGTTTTTAAGATCGTTATAAATAATTTTGGCAATCTGAATTTTTTTTGAAAGACTTAGTGAGTTTATTTTCTTGAGAGCGGCAGTGCCTACTGAGTGGAGGGCATCGGCTTTTTGGGTTGATCCCGGGAAAAAACCTACTTCTGCTTTTCCCTGAAGATAAAGGTAGAGGTTGTCTGGAGTTATGATTTTATCGTTTTCCGAAAGTTTAAACTCTCCGATGATATTTATGACTTTTTTGATAGTAGAGAGATTTATAATACCGAGAATGTCTGGATTTGTTTCCTTACCTTTTTCTAGGAACCAGCGGATAGAAGTGGCAGAGGTAGGAAAGTTGGGGTTAAAGTCTGCGTTTGCTAGTTCCCAAGTGCCTTTGCCAAAAGCTTGCTGAATAGCGTCAGGTGGCTTTACGTGACCAGCTAGTTGGCCATTGGGAACGTAGATGTCGTGAAATGAGATTGTAGATCGTAGATGGTAGATCATAGATAAAACCCCTTCGCCTTTAGCACCCCCCCTTGACAGGGGAGGCTTTTCTAGGGTGATTTTGGTGTAGGAGCCGGCAAAACCACCATTGGCGCGCATTTCGGTGTCATTGCCGAGTAGAAAAAGGTAGGTAATAGGCTTGTTTTGGCCAAGAAGATAAGGAAGATGTGGAGAGTAAAACTGAAAAAATTCAAAAACTCTAAAACTCAAAATGATGAGGACAGCAAGAATGACAGCAACACTTGTGACAATGGTTTTCTTTTTGGACACTGGATAAATTGTAAAACAAAAACTCTGTTAGAGTGGCAGGGAAGGTGTTATATATTTGATGGTAGAATTGTTTTTGGACTAAAAATGAGTATTAAACATTTCTACAAGGAATGGATTGGGGCTTTTGGCCATTTTTTGGTTGTTTTGGGCAAGCATATATTTTTTGAGTATCTTAATCCCAAGTTTCAGAGCTTTGAGTCTATAAAGTCTAGTTTTGTTGGTAAGTTGTATGTACAAAGAGGAAAGAACGCACAAATAATTGTAAATTTGGTGGTAATTACGGTTATGGTTTTGGGGGTAGTGTTAGGGCCTACATTGGTAAGCAACGATAGTCAGGCCTCGGCTGTATTATCTGGAGCATTTAATAATAAATTTGCTTTTGCTCAGGAAAGTCTTGGAACTGGAGGTCCGGAAGGGGAATTTGATTTTGGTGTTGATAATGTTCTGATAGATCCGATGACTCAGGTGTCGGAGAAACCGAGAGCTGAAGTTTTTGAATACAAGGTGGAAAATGGAGATACTTTAGCGGTGATTGCTAAAAAATTTGGAGTAGACACAGATTCTATTTTGTGGCTTAACAAAGATGTGAGTGAAAAAAAACTAAAACCTGGAACTGCTCTAAAAATTCCACCAGTTACAGGTGTGGTGCATACGGTTAAAAATGGAGAGACAGTTTATTCGATTGCTAAGCGTTACAATGTTTCGGCTCAGGCGATTGTTGACTTTCCTTTTAACGAATTTAGTAATGATGAGACTTTTGCTTTGGCTATTGGTCAAACTGTAGTAGTACCAGACGGACAGATGCCAGATGAGCCGATACTTTCTCCAAGGAACAATATTGCAAACGTAACCACACCAAATGCGGGAGCAGTTTCGGCTACTGGCAAGTGGCTTTGGCCAGCAGCGGGAACCATTACCCAGAGTTATAAACCGTGGCATAAGGCGATTGACATAGCAAACCGGTCTGGCGGATCTATTTTGGCGGCTGATGCGGGAACAATTATTGTTTCTGGTTGGCCAGATAATAGCGGTTATGGTAATAGGGTAATTATTGACCACGGAAATGGTTACAAAACGCTTTATGCCCACATGTCCAAATTGGCTGTAAAGGTGGGTCAGACGGTGAAGAGAGGTGATAAGTTGGGTGACATGGGTAGTACGGGCCGCTCCACTGGTACTCACTTACACTTTGAGATAAGAACGGCCAAGGGAAACGCTGACCCAGTGGCAGCGCTTAAATAAAAAACCGGCTTGTGGCCGGTGGATGTTACAAGAGTGAGTATCTTTTAATAGTTACGAGGTGGGGGTCAGTATTTAAGGCCTTATCTGCTTTTATAAGCGTGTTGCCAACTTTAATATATCCATCTATTGGTTCGAATGGTAGGCCGTCAACTGTATAAGAGTAACCATCGCCAGTACCAACAGTGATGGTATGGTTATCTACTACAAATGTTTTGTCTGCTGATGGTTTTGTTGTTGTATTCTCGATGACGACAATCTGATCACCTTCTTCTGCGAAAGTGTATAGTGTTTTTCCTTCGTTAGCAGAGATTGTTTGGTGAGTTAAGTTTTCTAATGACCCAAGGCAGTATTCTGTATCAGCCGTTGGTTGGTCGTGTTCTTTACCGATATTTTCAACCTTCATACCTTCTTTGATTGTGATGAAGTGTTTTCCGTTATCAACTCTTATTTCTAAAGGTGATTTTTTCATTTGTTCTCCTGGGTCTTGTTCAAGCTGTTCTTGGGGTTCTGGCATTTTTTGTTTTAAAGTTTCAATTAATATGAGCTGAATTTAACACAGATGGAAGTTATTTATCAAGAGTTGGGTTTTCGATGAGCTTTAGTTTGCGTAGTAACGGGGCCAAGAAGACTAGTATCATTGCCCCTTCAACGAAGTTGATGGTAAAAGAAAGGAAGAGGGCAAGTAGAAGATAGTTGTAGGCCTGTTTTTTGGTGAGGGAGTAGTAGAAACTGACGGAATAGAAGACGAGGATGTAGGCAATGGTGATAATGGGGTCGAAGGTAGTGGTGAGGTTTAGCTGGTCGATGTTTTCGCTAAAGCTGGCTATAAAAGTGCCGAGGACTATAGTAAGAATGTAGAGAACGACTGCCGTGAGAGCAATAAAAACAGGTTTTAAATTAACTTTTCTTTTTGGTTTGGTTTCCATCGTTGCTTGGGAGAATTGGGCATTGATTGGATTGGCAGGGTTGTACATGTTTTTATTTTAGACTATTTTAATAATTTTAATATTCAGTACAGCCTTCGACATCTGTTCCACCTCTCCAGACACCTGAGAAACCTGCGTCTGTATTAATTTGTCTGAATTCAACACGACCATCTTTGTTCGCGTTTGCTCCTAGCATGTTGCACCCGGAAACGTTTGTCTCTGTACAGATTTCTGTGTGCCCAACATTTGAGTCTTCCCAAACTACCACATCTCCTGGAACAAATCCGTTTTTTTCAACTACTTCTTTGGGGCAATAGTAGGCACCAATTTTCCCTGCACCTTTACATTCTTCTGGCACCAAGTCGTTTGCTCTAGGCGCTTGACAACCTGAAGCAATAGGGTTTGATCTAATTCTTTCTATTTCGAATAAAAACTCGAGACATTCAAGTGGTTTTTGGCCTCCGGCTGATTGCGTGAGGCTGGTGGCGATAATTTTTTCTATGCTGTTATTTGCACATTTGTTGGTGGTTTGGTTACACAAGCAGTTGTATAGTTCTTGGCCACTAAAGATGTTTTGATTTTGGCAGGTGATCATCATTTCACCTATTTTTTTGGCTGTTTGTGCAAATTCGCCCATGTTGTCTGTGGTCATTGATTGGACAGCTGGTAGAGAGTAGGAGACTGGCATTGTGATGGCTGGTGTGAAGGGGGTAGGGGTTGGAGAGATAGTTAAAGTGGGTTGAATAGTAACTGTTGGTGTTGGGCTTGCATAAATGGCTGTAGGGGTAGGGGTGGGTTGTGATTGTTGTTCCCTAAAAATATCATTCAAATTCATTCCTATTAAATAAGCAGCAGGCAATGTTGCTGGAGATGTAAGAGCTGCTATTACGGCTGTTATCTTTAAGGGTTTTGGTATTTCTTCGATTGTGGATTTAGTAAAATCTACTGCTTTTTTGATTGAGACTTTTTGTAAAAGGCTGTTAATTTGGAAAAGTAAGTCATTATCACCAATTATGTACCTGATGTTTCTCGTTGCCTTTGTGGTGTTTTGTGAGCGGAGGACAGCTAATGCTTCGTCGCTTGTAAGTCCTGATGCAGTTAGATCGGTGTAGGCTTTGTACGCACTTTCTATAGCGATTGTTTGTTCGTTTTCAGTCAAATAATAGGTCTCGATAATGTTTCTAATGCTTGTGTTTAGAGAACCTTCGAAGTTATGTTCTATGTGTGTGAATAGTTGGTTTCTAATTCCACTGCGTCCTCTAGTTACGTCGACTAGGTTTTGGTAAGCGATAATGAAGCCGGTTAATTCTTTAGGAGGGTTTTGGGGCACTGTATTGTTTTCGATATCGTCTACCATTTCAATTATGTCTTTTGCGCTTATACCGTTGTATCTTGCATTTGCGTATGATTCAAGTAGATCGTCTGCTATTTTGTCTGTGCCGACTCCTTCTATGGCATTATCTTTTAAATTCTCTTTTATTTTTATGAAATCTTTGTTAATATCTGAGCCTGGCAACAAATCTAGTAGATGTTTCTGTTGTACTTTGTAGTGACTGTAATAATCGGCACTGAGTACTGAGACAGCGTTACTTGCACTTGTTATACCCTTTCCCTTAATTTTTGCGATCATTTCGTCAACCATTTGAAGATACGCCGTTCTACGTCTACTATTTATATTGTCCTCGAGAGCTCTAATGAAACTTTCAAAATCTGCTCTTGTTTTTTTTGAGCCAACTGGTCTAAACGTAAACAGGTCATTTATTAGTGACTGGTTGAGTTCTTTGTTGTAAAGAGTTGGATTAAGCAAAGAGCTGTCCATGTGTCCGTCTGAGTAGTATATCGCATGTTGAAGCTCGTGCACTTTTGTTAGCAATGTTCTTTGGTCGTTTACCATTCTAATGGTGATAATTGGCAAGACCTTATCGTCAATTTTATTTAGGCGGTAGTCTCCATATGTATCATCGGTTACTATATTTAAACTATTGTATATATCATTATCAACTGTGAATATGACTCCAAGTGGTTTGTGGTATTCGATAGTTATTTTGGAAGGGTCGTAAACTTTGTCTTCTCCAAAAACTAGTTTAAAAAGTTGTTCTTTGGTGTAAGCGCTTTCGATGTTTTCGATAACTTTTCTTTTTTGGTCTACTTTTGTCAGCCAATATTCAAACTCTTCTTTTTGCCAGTCAGCAAGCTTTAGGTTTTGAGTATTGTCATTAAATATTTTTCTTATCTGCTCTGTCTGGACATCTGCGTTGTTGGTTAAGAGTTCTGCAATTTTGGCTTGGGCTTTGGCTAGACCTCTTTGCTGGTCGGCGAAGAGTTTTTTGAAGTTGCCCAGAGCCGTTCTTCTTGACTGGCCTGTTTCTTTGAGGATGGTTTGGACTTCAGCTTTCGGGTCGAAGACTGGTTTGCTAAACTTTGCTATTGTTGTTTTTTCTGAAGAGAGGTTTGCATAGGCTTTTTTGGTTGGGTTTGTTTTTGTTGCCTCTTTTGGTGGTAGAGTGATTGATTCAATAATTTCAATGATGTTTTTCTTTAATGTGTTATTTCTCCTCGGTGGGGTTGGGGGAGTTGGCGGGGAGTCGGCTGTGGTTACTGAGTTGGCTGGATCTTTGACTATAAAGTAGGCGGTTTTGCCATCTATTTCAGCTGGGAATTTTGTGTAGCCTTCTTGTGTAAATTTCTCGTATATTTCTCGACTAACTCCGATTATTTTACTTGGTACTGGTTGTTTGTTTTCCTTTAGAACAGCAAGATATTTTTTGACATTGTCCATGTATTGACTGACATTGCTAGTTGATTTGAACTCAACAGTAATTCCGTTTTCGCTTGAATGAATGGTGGCATATGTGTCACCTTCGCCAATTCCAACTTTTAGATAAACGGAGTCTCCTAGTTTTCCTTTTAGGATTTCGACGACCCTTTTGACATTTGTGCCATGTTTACCACTAAGAGCCTCTTCAACCTTTAATTTGTAGAAGTCACTAAGCTCTATAATCTGAGCAATATCTTTGTTTGTAAGTTTGTCAATTGAGGTGTGTAAATTTCCATCACCAGCTCTTTCATTTGTCATGAATTTTTTAATTTTATTCATCTCTATGTCGTAATCTTCCATTAAGAGTGATTTCCAAGTTGCCCAGCCGTCTAGTATCTCGGCCCTTATTGCGTTTCCTTCTGGAGTTTGGATGTAGTCATTAACTGTTTCTGTGCCGACAGATAAACCAGACAAATCTCTCCCAATTTGGGTTGTGTTGCCAAATTCGATATCTGTGACACCTTTCAGCTCCAGTTCTGTCATTTTATTGCCTATAACCATCTCTCTTTGGGTAGGACTTAGCGAAGCCATAAGACTTTCGACTGTGGTTCCCGTTTCGTGGTTAAACTGAGAAAGATAATCGATCTGCTCTGGTGTCAGGTCGGTACCACCTAGGACTGTTTTGGTGGTGGTTGGTTTGTCTACTGTTGTGATCGTTTCTGGGTCAAGTGCCTTGCCACGGATTGTAATTCTCTTTCTTGGTATAAGATTTTCGACTTTATTGGGGTCGTTGATTTCTGCTTGGCGGATTACGGGGAAGTTGTCGGCTACAACTTCTATAGATCCTTTACCTTTTAACTCTGAAGCTAGAGCGGCGTTTAATATTTGTCCATCCTTGCCTTGAACGGCAGAGTAGACTTCGTTATCTATAAAGTGGAACTTGGTGGGGAGGTCTGGATTAAACTCCAAACTTAAGCCCATGAATAAAACTTTGCCAGCACTCACACTATCGATATCGTATTTTGGAATTTTCCAGTTTTTGTCTATGTTTAGTCTTTTTACTTTACCTCCGTTTTCGAATGCTGAATTTAGGTCGGCTACTGCCAACTGAAAGTCTTTTTCGAACTCACCACCTGCTTCGAAATATTTTTTCATTATTCCAAGAGATTCACTTTCGTTTGGATTGATGTCAATGAAGAGATCTTCGAATGACCCTTTGGGGGAGTGAATGAAATCTGGGTTGTTTGCAAGTATTGATGACTTGATATGGTCGGTGAGAAACTCTCTGGAAGCTTCGATAATTGCTTTTTTTTGATTGTCGTCTATTGACAGGCTTTCGATATTTTTCAAAAAAGCATTCCAGCTGTCTGTTCCCTCTAGATAATTTCCAGACCAGACGCGTCCGCCATATATGTCGATTACGGAAGTTTTTGAGCCAGGAAATAGTTTTTGTAATTCTAGCATTTTGGCTGCCAGTCTTCTGGGTATGGCTAAGGTTGACTTTGCTCTTTGCTCGGTTGTAATAACCCTATTGTTTTTAGTATTTGAGATTTGGTTTTCGGAAGTTCTAACGTCTATAGCAATTTGGGAGAGGCTTTTGGTGGAGATATCGTATGACCTGCCTGTTAATCCATCGACCAGCCTTATCGCTCTGTTTAGAAGTTTGGCTTCTGGGGTTAGCTCCATTCTCCTAATAATTCTGACGAGGGGATTGTCTTTTGGTTTGTAATTGGGGTCGCTTAGTTTGGTGTTTAACTCGTTTATTTGGTTTGGTCCGTATTCATTCTGGATTTCGGCTTTGAGGTTGTTGGATAAATTGGGGTTTTCGTTTAGAACTTCGACAGGGGGTCGGGCAGTGTTTTCTATAGGGAGGTCAGCCACTTTTTTACCAGCCAAACTACTAGTATCTTGTATTTTGGTCGTTGCTTTTGCTTCTGGTGAATTTTTGTTTGCAATAAAAACAACACCATTGATGCTGTCGACTGTGTATTTGACATTGCCGTCAACATCCACTTCCTTAATTTTTGCTGAGAATGGAATGCCGCTTGCCAATTTGGTTGTTTTTGAGACTGGATCGTATGTTACTTCTAGTGTTTTGTCTGGCTTGAATTGCCAGTTGTTGGAGTTTGCGTAAATAGCTTCTACTTCTTCCTTGGTAAATACAAATGGATCACCAAATTCTTCTGGACGCCAGTATAGGTTTCTGGTTAAGACATTACCCTCGTCATCTCTAAAGACAAAACCCCTAATTTCTGTGTTATCTGTTGGGTTTGTTGGTCCGTTTTCGTTTCCAAAAACTCTCCTGTTCATTTCTTGTTTTACTTCTGTTCTGATTTGGTCTTCTGTTTTGTTTGCTGTACTGACTTCTAGATCTTTTGCTAGTGTTAGTAGATAGTTGTTGTCACCGTCAGTAAAGTTACTACCTGAGGCTCTCGTAGTATTTGGGTTGTTGTTTGTTGCTAGACCGTTTAGGTGGGTATCGACCTCGTTTTGAGTAATAATTGTTTTGCCTATTTTGGTTGTATATTGATTTGCTTCTTCAAGGGAAATGACTTTCTGACCGACAAGCGCAATTAGGTCATTTTTCGAGTAGTTGGTAGTCGCGTATCTGTTTTCGAGCGGTGAGCCTTTGAGGGATGCACTTTCATTTATAAATCTTATTCTTTCATTGGAGAGGTTGGCTGGGCTTTCGAAGAAAATATTATTACTGATATTTCCCAGGTCATCTATTACTGTTCTCGTAAACTGACTCTCCTGGTTTGTGTATTTACCTAAGCCAATGTCGAAGAATTTTTCTCCGCTGTAGTTTAACTGCTTAGTTATAGACGACGGGGTGATTACTTTGTAGGCAATAACGGGAACTTTAGATTTGTTCTTTCCAAGGTAGTCGTAATAGATTTTGGTAACGTCTTGTCCGGCAAACACAGATTGGTTTTGACCAGTAAAAATGATATTTATAACTCTGGCATCTGGCCAGTCAGCACTAACTGTAAAGATTTCAGTTGTATTTTTGTTTTTGTAAGTTACATCTCCGTTTTGGTTAATGTTGACTATTTCTAGGTTGCCATCTACAAGTCTGTGATAACTAGTTACTACTAAGGCAAGATCATCGTTGCTTAGAAAGTGAATATTTTCGAGAGGGATACCAAGGCGGATGGCGATGGTGTTTTCTTTGGTGAGTATTAAATTGTTTATTAGATGGACTCTTTCGTTTGGATCAGTAACATATTTAATTGCTTCCTTATTGGTTTCCAAAATTTTAATTCTAGCGTCGGCAGTTTCGTCTGTATAGACTTTGCCTGTCGTGTTGTTAAAAGTATCTATACCCCAATATTCTGTAACACCCCCATTGTCAATAACTTTGTTTATTTTGTCTGGAGGGATGTTGTCAATAACGTCTGGAGCTTTAATGATTTCCTGACTCTGGTCTTGGAGAGTTGTCGGCTTTTTTGATGCTGTCTTTTGTGGATTCTCATTAGCTGGTTTTAGTGATGTATCTTTGGGGGAAAGTTTTAACGCAAGTTCGGATGTTAAATCAAAAATTATTCTGTTTGAAGCATTGTCAAAAAAAGTGGTGTCGGCATTGTTGTTTGTAATTGCTTTTTTGGCTGACTCTGCTTGGGATAGGGCGTTTGCAACTTGTTTGACTGCATCTTGGAATTCTGGATTTTTTTGTAGATCATAGATGTTTTGAACTCTTTCGTCGCTTAGGGCTATTCCTTCTAGTTGAATTCTTACTTCATCTATAGTTAGATCTTGGTTTCTTCTTGACCTTAGATCGATTAATCTTTCTATGGCTTCTGTGAATGGGTCTATCGGGGTTGGAGTGTTATCTGTTGCTGAGGCGATTGTTGGGGTGTTGTTTTTGGCGATGCCGAGTTCTGATTTTACCGGTGCAAGTAGAGCGTCTATGACCCCTGATGGTCTGCCTGTGGTGTTTGCTTTTTCGTTTAATCTTGATAGGGCTTCTAAGAATCCAGTTTTTGCGGCTTGAATATCTCCACCAAATTGGGGAGCGAGTTGTTCTGCTGTACCGTTTATTTCATAGACAAGTACTTGCAAAGTTTGTTCGTTTGGGTCGGTTATGTAAGCTCTGTAAGTGTTATTTTCTAGTGCCGCTATGGCAATCGTTTTATCTATTGGGTTTAGACTTGGGTTTTGATCTAATATATTTCTGACTTCGTTTGGATTTTTAATGATGTTGTTGTCAGCTGCGATTATGTCTATAGCTTGATTGGTACTTGTGTTTAGAATACTGTCATTTGTTGGACTTACTGTTTGGTTTGTGTTTTGATTTTGATCCGGTGTGAGTAAATTCCTTATACTATCTGGTACTGAAGGGTTGCTTATATGAACAGTGCCGTTTGGATCTGGTATATCTGCTGGTGGAGGCGTTGTTCCTCCAGGAGTGTTAGATGAGATTTGAGCATATTGAGTGGCAAAACTAAAGCCACTTTGACCGACTTGTAGGGCAGTGTCTGTTAGAAAACCTTGAGCTAAGGTGGTCCATCTGGCGTTTGCGGTTTCGTCGTTGACTATTTCTTGTTCGGCGCTGCATTTATCTCTACCTTTTTCTCTGATACATATTTCTAGTTTTATTTCTGATTCTGTGTCTATGAAACCTGCAGTGGCATTGAACTGGATAGCATTTTGAGCAACACCGATGGCAGAACCAGGAGCCCAGAGTGCCCAGTCTATGGCTTGTTGCCTTAGGAGAGCTTGGGTGTAACTCGGATTGTTTAATGGAACACTGGTTTGAGCGAGTCTGCCACCAATACCGCCTGAGAGAGCTCCAATAATAGGAGCAACGACAATGTTGGCAATTGCTTGATTTTGATTTTCCCTTTGTAGGGCGTCGAACTGCTGGTTTACTTTTCCTTGGATGGCTAATTGACTTACGAAGTCTAGGTTATTTAAACTGTTTGTATTTGCGTTATATTGACCGTAGGTGTTGAGCATACTTTGGTAGTTGGCATATGGATTGTCTTTTCTGGTACAAGATCCGCCGATTGTGGTTCCCTCAGCTGTGTCGCACAGAGCTCCTTGGCTACTGTAAAGAGATTGAACGATTCCAGAAGCCATATCGCTGTTGAATATTTGTTTGTTACCGTATTCTTCAAGAAGATATTTTTCTACCCAACCTACCGGAGTTAAACTCAAAGCGGCGTTAATAAACTTGTTTTCTAGTATGTCCGAAGGTCGAAAGTCTTTAATGGCTTGTTGCTCGGCGGCTATTTCTTCGGCAGTCACAGTGCCCAATATTGGGATGTAAGTCGAAATTGCACCGGCAAGTCCTCCAATGGCTCCGCAGGCTATTGCGCCTGGGCCAAGAGCAGAGCAGGCAGTCGTGGCAAGACCGGCTGCAGCTAAGGAGCCCACTACACCTCCACCTCTGGTGTAGATTTCAGTAACCAGCATTTGATCTAGTTTTTGACTAGCTAGGTCTAGAGTGTTTATATTTAGATTGTTTTTGGGCAAGTTATTTGCTAAAAAGTCGGCAGTACTCATGTTTTGAACAAGATACTGTTGACTGGCAATGGCTCTTGGATTTGATGTTGCTTGTGTGGCAAGCAGTCGACTAACATCATCTCTTGCTTGTTGAATTGCTTTTTCTCTTATTTCTTGGGGGACAGTAAAGTTATCTATACTTGCTGTGTTGCTATAAAAACTAGAAGGGAGATTGTCAGTAATTTTACTGTTGTAAACTTCTTGAAGATAGGCTGTTTGTTTGTTGCGATTCGCAATGGTGGCATCAATTTGGGCGAGAGCATAATTCCTTTGTTCCTCGGTGATTCTTCTTGATGCGTGACCGTCTATTGCCGAACAATAAATAGCGATTGATTTATCTTCAGCACAAGCTAGTTTTCTCGCTTCCCGTTTGTATTCTTCACTGGCTTTGCTCCAGCTTACAATTTTGTCATTTTCGAACAAACCTTTTATGTCTGACTTTTTGATAGCTTGGTTACTTATGGCAATTATTGATGAATTTACATCTAGGTTGGCTTTGAAGGCGGTTGCTGTTTGGATGTCGGTGAAAGACTTGGGATTTGCTTTGTACTGGGCAAGATAAGTATTGAATTTGCTTGGGTCGGTAGCAAAAAGTTTGTAGAAATCCTCTCCCAGCTTGTCATTGTCTACTTGTGAGGCTGTTTTACCAGCTGTTTTTTCTTTCCAATAGGCCCAATAGGCATGTTGGAAGTCGGTGTCAAATTGTTGAACCTCTTTTTTGGTTTCGACATCTATACCGCTAACAGCTTGGTTGGTTTTTACAGGAATAATGTATTGAAAGAGTTGTTGGTTGCGGTTATCTATGGCTAACTGTTTTACTTCTGGGTTTTTGATGAGAGATAGGAAAGCGTTTTGGTTGTATTCATCTCTGCATTTTGGTCCTGGATTGGTGAGAGTGTCACAGTAAATTTTAGCGAGATCAGTTGTTCCATTTTGGACGTTGGCATAAACACTGGCGAGATATTGATCGTTTGCCTGTTTTTTTATTTCTTCATCTTTTATTTGGCTAAGTAATACAGCTTTGGCCTTGTCACTTAGGGGACTATTTAAATTAGCTATGGCCCTATATGCTTCTTGATCCTTTTTTAGGTCGATAAGGGCTTGAGGGTTTGCTGAGTAGACAGCAAGATCATTAATTT
The DNA here is from genome assembly GCA_964592455.1 of uncultured Pseudomonadales bacterium. Lineage (GTDB taxonomy): Bacteria > Patescibacteriota > Microgenomatia > UBA1400 > MFAQ01 > MFAQ01. The sequence continues at coordinate 490 of CAZQDQ010000017.1, read as the reverse complement.
CTATATTTTTTGTACAGTTACTTTGGCTGATACCAAAGTCTTTGCAGTATTCTTCTATTTTTTGTTTGTCTGTTTTGGCTTGATCGAGAAACAAGTTAATATATTTATTTGCTCTTTCGTCGTTTTTGTATTGCTTGATTGTTTCTGTAAGGTATTCTGGCGAAATATTGCTACCGATGTTTTCTTTTAGAATTTGTTCTCTGCTTAGAGTCGACATTTCTCTTCGGCAGTCTGGATTGAGACTTTCCCTGCAGGCTACGGAGATAAGAGTATAGATGCTGGTGTTTGGATCTTTGTAGGCTGCTAGTAAACTACCGGCGACTGCCAGATTGGCGCTGTTTTCAACATTTTTGTTTGCTAGAGCAGTGGCTCGGTCTGTTTTGTATTTGTCTTGGAATTCTTTATCAGAGAGTGTGACGGCGTCTTGGATGGTTTGATTTTTTTCTCTGGTACTTTTTGATGTCCAATTGTAATCTGCTTTGAGCAATTT
>CAZQDQ010000016.1:0-14426 GCA_964592455.1 uncultured Pseudomonadales bacterium | reverse complement strand
AAAAAGGCTGCTCTAGCCAGTACCAGAATTACAAATGGATTAACGGGTTTAATTATGGCAGTAACAGCTTTTCTTGTTGTAAAAATATTCAGTACCATGCTTGGTTTTGATACTAGTTTTTAAAAATATGAACAACGAGCTTAAACATGTAGCAATTATCATGGATGGTAATAGACGCTGGGCAAAAGAAAGAGGTCTAGATCCCGTCAGCGGTCACGAATACGCAGCAAAAAACGCTATTGAACCTCTTATAGAAAAATGCGCCGAACTAAAAATTCCTTTTGTTACTTTTTGGGCATTCTCTACCGAAAATTGGCGACGAGACGAAGAAGAACTCTCCGGGCTTTTTAATGTCTTTCGCTTTGCTCTAGGAAGTCTAGCTCTTAAGTTCATTCAAAAAGGAGCAAAACTCAAAATCTTAGGAGATCTAAACAAATTTCCAGAGGACATTGCTAAAAAATGTTTAGAAATGATTAGTGCTTCTTCCAAAAACCACAAGATCACCGTTACCTTTGCACTAAATTATGGTGGTCGAGACGAAATTGTTCGTGCAGTCAAAAAAATAGTCAAAAAAGGTATTCCCGAAAGCGAAATTACCGAACAACTCATTTCAGACAATCTCGATACGGCCGGAATTCCTGATCCAGATATCATTATCCGCACAGGTGGAGACAAAAGAACTTCTGGCTACCTACCGTGGCAATCTGTCTATTCTGAACTTTACTTCACCAACACTCTCTTTCCAGACTTCACCCCAATACTGCTAGAAAACGCTTTGGCTGATTTTGCTACCCGCGATCGCCGCTTCGGTGGCGACAGTCGTCAAAAGTAAATCAAGTATTTTCTCTATCTCTTCACTTCCAAAACCCTTGTTAATAAGTCTGTCAAAAAAGTCATAACTATTTATGTATGGTATTTCTCCACCTGGAAACTTAAAAAAAATATCTACTCTTCCTGTTGTCTCGTCTACAACCTGTTTAAATCTTCCTACAAATTCAACCCTTGTTTGTGTCTCACGGTATATTTTTGGTATTTCCATAAGACATAACTATATCCTCACACTCGTCTCAAATCCTCTCAAACTTCCCGCTCCACCATATAAGCTGCTATTCCCTCAATAAAGTCAACGGCCACACTGTTCAATTCAAATCTTCTTAGTTTCCTTGCTATCTCAACAGCTTTTTGTGCATAATCCACAGCTTTTTGTTTATTGTATTCATACGCCCCACAATCCTTCATTATTTTTTTTACTTTTGCAATTTCTCCAGCGCTAGCAGTAAGTCTTCCCCACACTCTTTTTATTACTTCTTCATCCTCTATACCAGACACCTCTAAAGCTCTGACCACCATTAAAGTTACTTTACCTTGTAACAAGTCAGAATCAACCGATTTGCCAGTTTTCTCTTCATCGCCATAAATTCCTAAAATGTCATCCTGTAATTGAAACGCAACTCCTCCATCTTTTGAGTATTCTCGCAAAACATCGAATACTGGATCTGATAAATCAGACAAAATTCCACCAATTAACAAAGGATTCTCGTAGGTATATATCGCCGTCTTTGCTCTATGTAAACTTAAAACGCTTTCTTCTGTTATTTTTCCTGATTTTGCAAGATAAACGTCATAAGCCTGACCAAAAGCCGTTTTTGTTACTCCTCTTTGAATCTGATTCATTATCAAAACCACCTTTTCTGCTTCAAAACCACTTCTTTGTATCATTTCATAGCCTATACACAAAACTGCATCCCCTAAACACACAGCCAAGCAATCCCCAAAATGACTATCCCCGTTTGCAAAATATTCCTGAGTTGTCATTTTTCCACGGCGAGTCTTGTCTCTATCCATAAAATCGTCATGCATCAGCAACGCTGTATGCACGAGCTCCACCCCACATGCTACCTTCCATACTCTTTGGTCAATATTGTCCAAGTTGCGCGTCTTTTGTCCCAACATATAACCATAAACCACAAACGCACCTCTAATTCGCTTTGCAGGTCTCAGATTGTGTTCACGCGCATGCAACAACATTTCCAAAATTAACTCTTTTTGTTCCTTATTAAATCCAAATTTTCTATCTATTTCCTCTTGCCACATCTCCTCAAGCTTCTTGTCGATTACCTCAACAAAGGCAATCAGACTCCTCTTCGCTGCTTCTCCCAAACTACTATCTATTTTTCCCATATTGCCAATTTTACTGTAAAATCAGCTTAGTACGATTTTCAATATACAAAATGTTTATCAAGCCAGTACAAGCCTTTGATCTAGAAACCTTCTATAAGCCAGGGGCCAGTATAGGCGGCAATGGAGCCAAAATCTCAAATGTTCTCAGTCCTATTATTTCCAACACCATCATCGTTTCTGGGCTAGTCTCTTTCTTTGTTATACTATTTGCTGGCTTTATGTATATTTCAGGCGCTGGAGACAAGGCCAAACTTACCCAAGCAACTAACATGCTCAACTACGGCATACTCGGTCTTGTTATTGTTGCTGCAGCCTATCTCGTAACAACCATATTAGGGACTGTTTTAGGTTTTAAACTTATCTAAATTTTATGAACTTAACAAACAACACAATCATCAGACACGCTTATTCTGCTGGGGATGATGTAGTAGGTACTATAACCGTTCCTGGTGGAATTCCAACTGAGGTTGGTAGTACTGGCAACTTCATAAGTGCAATAATAAAACTTGTAATGGTTGTAGGAGGAATCTTCACGCTCTGGCAATTTCTTACCGGTGGATTACTTTTTATAACTTCTGGTGGTGACAAAGGCAAAATCGCTGAAGCACAACAAAAATTTCAAATGAGTCTAATTGGAATTGTTGCTATGACAGGCAGTTTTATAATCATCGCAATAGTCAGTCAGGTTCTTTTCGGCAGTCCAACTAAAATTCTGAATCCAGAAATTACAACTGTTAGTGGAAATTAATATGATAAAAATAATCAACGAAGTTAACGCCGTTGGCCTTGGTCCAATCTCAGGTACCGGAACCTTTCAAAACATTAGTGACCCCGGCCAAGCCACAGGAAACTTTCTATCAAGCATTATCACAACCATCACTGTAGTTGGGTCTCTTGCTTTTGTTATCTACTTCACTATTGGAGCTATTAAGTGGATTACTGCTGGTGGTGATAAAACCAAAGTTGCCGAAGCCCAAAGTCAAATGACTCAAGGAGCAATAGGGCTCATTGCTCTTGTGGCCTCCTACTTTGTTGTTGGTATTGTTGGTGGTGTTCTTGGTTTAGATATTTTTAATCCTTGGGAAACAATTACAAAAGGTACAAATCCATAAATATGGCCGAAATCGTTAACAGAGCTCTACCATCAGAAGTCGTAAATAGTACCGCAGGAGAAGGTCTTGCTTTTTATATAGCCAACCTTTGGAGGACTGTCGTCACCGTTGGTGGTCTAGCATTCATAATTTACCTAGTTTGGGGTGGTATAGAATATTTAACCTCAGGTGGAGACAAAGCAAAGGTTGCAGACGCCCAAACTAAAATAACTAGTTCAGTTATAGGTATTGCCATCCTCGTTGCCTCATATGCAATAACCCTCTTTATAGAAGGTGTCTTTAAAATTAAAATTTTAAGACCAGAGTTTGAAAATAATTTATAACCAAAAATGATCTCACTAATAAAAAAAATATATGCCTCTGCACCAAACGCGGTCGACATTGGCGCCAAAGTTACCAGAGACAACTTCTTTGGTTACACGTGTATTGGACACCTTGTCAGCAACTTAGTTGCAGCCGGACTTATTGTTTCAGGCGTTATTACCTTTTTGTACCTTGTTTGGGGTGGAATAGATTATTTATTAGCTGGTGGTGACAAAGGAAGGATAGATAGTGCTCAAAAAAGAATTAGTTCAGCAATCATAGGTCTTGCAATAGTTGCTTCAAGTTGGGCAGTTTATCAAATAATTCTTGTTTTCTTTGGAGTTGACGTAGATAAAATCTGCTCGACTAACCCAGTTGGTTAAAAGTGATATAATCTTAAGAAGTTAGTTATTATTTACTATCTATCAAACAAATGTCACTAATATCCCAAGTTTATGCAGCCAGTGGTACCATAGGTGTTCCTCAACCATCAGGCATGAAAATCACCGACATTGGTGTCCTTATCTCCCGCATTATCTCCGTTACTTTTATTATTGCTGGTATATTGACTTTTTCTTTCCTTGTTTATGGAGGTGTCGAGTGGCTCACTTCTGGAGGGGACAAAGGTAAAACAGAATCAGCCAGAAATCGAATTACTGCTGCAGTTGTCGGTCTTGCTATTGTTGCCGCCTCATGGGCTCTCATGAAACTTATCGCCTTCTTCTTTGGTGTTGATGTTTTTGAAGGTAATATCAACATTCCCAAGCCTTACTAAAATTAATATTTGTAATTTTAAAGAGTCGAGAAATCGACTCTTTTTTTATAAACAACTAATTTTGAGTTTTTGGGTTTTTGAGTTCTTTTATTGTTGTAAAATAACATAAGTATGATATTTAATCTTGTTTCAGTAGCTCACGCAGCAGTTATAAGAAAGGAATTATGGGAACCAGTGGGTTGTGCAAAAAATGGAGTTGTAACAATAAAAGGGTTAGAGTGCCTCCTTGTAAACATACTCTCTCCTCTGCCGGGAATGATTGCTTTAGTTGCTGTTGGTATGATCATTTTTGCTGGAATTAGAATTATCAACGCTGGTTCAGACACCAAAGCTTATGCCGCCGGTTGGTCCACTTTTACCTATGCCCTTGTCGGTCTAATTCTCCTTTCTGCTGTCTGGTTAGCTCTAGTAATAGTTGGTAAATACACAGGAACAGAAGTAACAAACTTTGGGATACCTCAATGATAAAGAAGAATCTCATAACTATTCTGCTATTTGTCTTTCTATTTCTGACATCTATAACATATTTAGCAAAAAGTATTTTTGCTGTCGATCAGGATAGTTCATCAGTACCAACATCACCGTCTGTCTCAATATCACCAACTCCTCTTCCCCAAAACCCCGCTCCACCCATAGACCTTACTCCATGTGGTAAAACTATGTGTCTACCTACAGAAACATGTGTCCAATACCCTCAAGACAAAGACGAGCACTGTGTGCCTACCGAACTTTTACCTAGAATATATCCAGTTCCTCCCCAGGACTTACCAATAAAACCTGCCGATCTCTGTCCTAAAGGCACCGGTGTCTTCCCCCCAAACAGTACTTGCACCAACAACATGAAGACTACCCAGGCAAAAATATTAGAGTACGACAAAACCTGTATCTACCAGCCAGTAGTCAAATACGAAGGAGAGCGCTGGTCAACAGCTAATAGTCCAGGCAGTGTAAGTAAAGATCCCAAGATATCTCAACCATATGTTGAGTGTGGCAATACTCCCGAAGCAGGTCCAGGTAATGCTCCCAAGCCACCCGCTAGACCAGACAAATACGACTGTGCCGTCAATATGCTTGTCTATACCGACGTAAGAGACGCCGAACTTGGCAGTTACGGTCCAAGCACAGAAATGAGAGATAAAACTAGTAAGGAATACAAGTCCTCTGACTACATAGCCCAAAACTATCTCTACGATGCTTTCTTTGGAAAATCACTAGATTTAACTAATAATAACCGTGAGTCCAACCGTACTTACTGGCGCCTTCTTTCTGCCAATACCCAAGCCAACTTAAGATCTTTTATTCTCAACATGGCCAACGAAGGCAAAATTAACGACATTAGTTTTAAGTACACAAACACCATGGGCAAAGAATCGGAAACAAGCACCAAAAAACTATATGAAAAGCTTAAAAAACAAGTTATTCTTTTTTGGCACTGGCCATTTATTCGAATAGGTTGTTTAACAGACTACCCTGTTTGCCCAGAATACGCTCAAGCAATATCAGAACTAAAACCTTCCATTCAATCCGCCTCAGAAACCATTTCAAAATATCCTTTTTTAAGTGGAACAATGAAGTTAGCAGTCGACTCCTACCAATCTGTAGCCACTCTTCTAGGAACAGACATTCACGACATGTACTCTGCTTTTGTTCCACTCGACTTTGACAGTGTCCGAAGCTACGTTTTAAGAAAAAAAACTGGAGAAGAACAGGACATGTATAACTGGACGTCAGCTCATACCAGTATGCTAGTAAACAATCCAAACAGAGGAAGATATGGTACCAACAAACCACAGTTAACCAATATCTCCCGCGAAAACATTCCTTATTTAGGTGCAATAGAGCAAGGTCTTCTTTCTCCCAAATTTGGTATCTTAAGTTCTATACAGCCCAGCTGGGTAACAACTAAGTATGCTACAGACGAAGGTAGCACTATTTCAAATTACAGATTAGGTAACAAACCGGAAGATTTTCCTGAAGTCAAAATCTACAAACAAAATCTTTTGAGTTTCCTGCAAGAAAATGCCAGTTTCAATCCCTTATCAATCGTCACCAATACAGCTATCTGGATTTACGAACAGGCCAAGGATTTGTTCAAAGACAACAAAGAAGCTTCACTTGACTGGTACACTGATTTCGACACCGATCTACCTATCGACGCCGTCAGACCTGCTTATGTAAATTACAAAAATTGTCCTTTACCTTTAAGTTATCATCTCCTCTCTCCTAAAACCGACCCACAAGACTCAATAATTCCCCCGGGAGAAGCTAAGTACAATGATCACCACCAAATTGTTACTATCTGGGGGCCTCAAGTAGGTTGGGCTTGGGCACCAATCCAAAACACTCAATGTGGAGGTGTCAGTGGCAGTAAAGTTTCCAAAAAAAATAAGAATAACCAAGATCCAGACGATGAAATATGTATCTGCTACCCCTGGAAAGATGACGAAGATACTTACCCAGACCCAGAGGGAAATCCCTGTATAAATTACAGACGTCATTGGAATGTTTTTGGGGTTGAAGATGGTAAAGCTTTAACTGTTTTTAATAACCCCAAAGCTATGGACGTCAAAAAAGCTGTAGTTCAGGACAAAAGCTTTGCCCTCTACAACACCCTAATACCAGAAGAATTTAACAAAAAAACTTTACCAGACGCTAGTATAGACGCCCCATACGCCGCCAATTTTTCAGCCTTTAAGGGAGACCCAGAAGAAAACCCACAAGATGATCTAACTGGCTGTACACCACTAGAAGGTGCTGCTACTGCCCCAAACGGCAAGTCTTGCGTCTTAAACAGAGTCGAACCAATAAACAGAATCAATAATAACGCCCAAGACACAGCTCATCTCCTCCAAAATTGTTGGACAGTCCCAGAAGGCTTGCAAAATTCTCTCCGTTGTAAATATGAAACTGTAGAAGCAACCACTAGCGGCGGAGTTTGCAACGGCGAGGCCTTTGCCAAAATAATCGGCAGTCCTGCCAATGTTGAAAAACCAACCGAAAAAGCCAGCAGCCTCTTTAGTAAGGTAGGAAACTTAAGTGAAGATTTAGTCAAAGTTTATGCCGAGGTCGAAGAAGAAACAGGTGTCCCTTGCGAAGTCCTAGCTGGCATTCACTACCGCGAAGGCAGTAACAATCCAGACCAGGACCTTCAAAGTGGTGCCCCCTTAAATGGCAGAACTCTCAAAGAATCAGCTCTCCAAGCTGCCCAAGAATTGCTTGCCAAAGCCGGGGGAGCTCTAAACAGTGTTGAAACTCTTATCAAAGCTCTCTCCTACTACAACGGTGGTGGTAACGCCAACTGTCAATCAACTGTTAGTTGTCCTGCTATCAAAAACAATCGCTGTGGCAGTAAAGTTGCTTGTGACAATCTCCCATCTACAGCTTCAGTCTCAGAAATTAAGGCCGCTTGCACCTGTGGCATAGAGGCTGGCTCTTGCCGAAGTGTCTGTAACAACGGCTATCCTTTTCCTATCCCCACCTCCCCAGGACTCTGCCCTCCAAAAAGTGTCGGTTACGACGACCCTTATGCAGTCGAACTCTGGAAAGCCGAGCACTTAACCATGTATGTTCTCTACACCTACGACTGTACTCAAACTCCGCCAGTAAACCAAAATAGACTCGGCACTTTTACTTTTGCTTTAGAATATTACTTAAAGAACTCCAGCACCAGCAACCCTACTCCACAAATAAACTCCGGAAATAATACACAACAAAAATGAAAAGAAAAAAAATAATCTTAATTTCCTCCATAATTGTTGTTCTGATTATTATTTTCTATCTGTTTACTAGTTCAAAAAACAAAAACTCACCCAAAAACTTGTTTTTAAATACTGTTCCTCTGTTAAATAACTCCAACAATCAAAACAACGCAAACGAAGAAAACATTATTTATCCACCCATCAATCCTGCTCAAACAAACTACCAAAAAGTAGCCGACCAAATTACCAACCAAGTCTCTGAAATCGAAAAAGACAAAATAGCAGACGATCTACCCTACCGCATCGATGATTTTAACACCGGCACAAAAATCACCACCACTATTAACGTTTACTCTCTTGTAAGCGATCCCCCAACCTCGGTTCGAATCGAAATCTATGGCCCAAATTACAACAACGCTGGACTTCTAAGTGAAGACGCCAAAGCTTTTAAGGTAAGTTTCGAAGAAGTAAAAAAATATTTTAAAGGCAAAAAAGTCAATCTCAACAATCTCCAGATAATTTACGGCAATCGCCAATATATCCAAGACACTGCCACTCTCTGGGTCAAAGAGTTTGGATTATTAAACAACTAAAACAAAAACCTCCCAATTAACCACAAAAATTTAGTATAATTTTTAGTAGATTTATGTCTTATCTCCACAAAATTACTACTATTGTCCTTCTGTCTTTTATTTTACTTTTCTCTTTTTCCTCACTGACTCTTGCCTCAGAGAACCCTCTAGTAGACATGATCACAAATTTTCCAAAAAACAATCCATGGTCACTTGCTAACGAATTTTGTCAAAAAAGATCTGGGGAGTTGATGAATTTGGAAACTTGGTATTCAGGAAAATGCAGCAAAGAAACCTATACTTTAAGTGGTGAAGGTGTCGGCTTTGTTGATATTATTCAACTCCAAGCCCTCGAGTGGATTTTCACCCCACAACACAGTCCTTTAATAGAGCAAATAACAGAACTATTTAATACTTTAAGTGAACTTAAAAAAGCTTTAGAAGGAAACAATCAATCTGCCTCCCCAAGTGAAAACAACAGAGTAATACTAAATACAAAGCTATACAACGAAAAACTAGCCGAAATTCAAAGCTTAGAAATTAACCAAGGGTTAATTCCAAAACTAGGTCAAGTTATTCAAAAAACAATTACCACCAAACCAGCTAGCAGTACCGAATATATTGCTTATGTAAGTAGAAATCTAAAAGATAAAAACATTATCAACAATGTTTATGCTGCGGAAACTGGAGGTTTTGGCTTTAATGCTCTCTCTCCCATACTTCCTTTATGGAGAGCGTTTAGAAATATTGCCTATATGCTATTTGCGGTAGCCTTTGTTCTTTATGGCATTATGATTATGTTCAGAGTTAACATAGACAGCAAAACCGCAGCCACTTTTCAGCTTGCAATTCCAAAACTTGTCACAACTCTACTAATGATCACTTTTTCTTACGCTATAGTTGGTCTTCTTGTAGACATCAGTACAGTTATGGGAGGTATTCTTATTGATACCTTAAGAGTTGGAGGTTTGTTAGATGACACCTTTACAAACCATGTTCTTATTAAAACAGTTAGTGGTAATCTGTTTGGTTCAGTAGGATCTTTCCTTGTTAACTTCTTTAGCAGTCTCATCGTCTCTCCTTTTATTATATTTAACCTCTTGATTGGTGGAATAATGGGAGCTGCTCTTTCTACTGTAGGAATAATGGCTAGTTTAATCACCGGTTTGGGTATAATTTTCACTGTAATTATCTTTTTAGCTGTTGGCTTTTCATACATAAAATTAATAATTAAGTTATTTCAGAGCTACTTTACGGTTATTATTTCTCTTATTTTTAGCCCAATAATATTGCTTGGAAATGTTTTTCCAGGATCAAAAGCCTTTTCTGGCTGGATAATGAACTTGGTCGGTAATTTAGCTGTCTTTCCAGCAGCATCATTTCTTTTAACCCTTTCCTATATTCTTATTGTTCAACCTCTTTTAAGTATCCAACTTGGATCTGGAGAAAGTGGACAAGCTTTATTGGGTGTAAAAAAACTTTCTGAACTGTCTGTTATTTGGTCTCCACCACTTACACTCCCTTCTCAGCTTGCAACCAACACAATTGCTCCAAACCCTGTTATGGGTAGTGTTTCGGGTAGCTTAATGCTGGCAACTGTTGGTATAGGACTTTTACTTATGGCAAGTCAATATGTCGATATGATCTTAAAGGCTTTTAGTGTACCTCCGTTCCCCTATGGCGCAGCTATTGGTGATGCACTTAAGTATGGATCTGGTAAGGCCGGACAAATGAACCCTGATCGTATTCCAAATCTAATTCCAATTCCCAACAAAGATCTGAGAGAAGGGAGAGAGAGTTTAAAAACTTGGGCAGTTGGACAAGCAGCGAGTTGGGGCGGTACAAAAAAAGAAAACGAAAAATCTACAATATAGTTTATTTCCTTCCAGTAATAATTTTGCCTAGTGGTCCTAAATTATTAGCAATCCAGTCCTCCATTCCCTCTTCTAAACTACCCATTACATTCTCATTCCAAGCCGCACCTGCTCTAGAAAATATATTCAATTTAAAACCATACTTGTTTCTAAATTTTTCCCATAAATCTCTATACTGAACGGGTTTATCAGGAACAAACCAGCCAGAGATGTCTTTTGTAAAAGCTTTTATAGTTTCTACTTTTTTTTCATCAATTTGAGACATAAGGGTTTTGCTCTGTGTATATATCCTAGCTATTTGAAAAGCAAAGTTTCTCAATCTTTCAGTCTGTGGTTTAGCAGAAGCTATATTTCTTACTCCTTCTCTAGAAAAAAAGTTTGTTTTTCCATCCCAACTAGAAACCAAGTATAAATAGTTTTTGACCGCAGCTACAGGATCAATCAATGTTTTGTCGTCAATTCCAGGATGCAAAATAGAGGTTTGTAAAAATGATATTTTTGAAACTGTATCCAAAATAGTATCACAATCATTTTCTTCAATGTTTCTATATTTTTTGCTCGCGTAGGAAGGACTTCTATCTTTTCGTGGGTCACTTGTGCTCAGATCGTCTACTATAGAGTTCTTCAGCTCAACTAAAAACTTTGGACTAGATGTCTCTGGTTTAGTACCAACCTCCGTTATTTTTTTGAAATGACCAAACATAATATTGGCACTATTATGTAATTTTGCCATTACCTCCTGATTGGTAGATATATTTTCTTGACTATAAAACTCCTTAAAAAAATCAAAAGCATTTCCTCTACTAACAAAGTCTCTTAAAGATTGAACTCTACTTGCTTCGTCTATGTAGTCAAGTCTCTCTCCTACAGCTTGCCACATTCTTGTAGGCATACCATTCTCCCCGACTGGGGAAGTGTCATTTATTGGGTCATTGTTAAAAACACCTCTTGTCACCGCCTTTGTAAACATCCAAGGAGAACCCCACCAAATAGATCTAACCTTATCAACTGCCTCTCTTGTATGTGTCAAAGAGTACAGATGGTTTTTAGAATTATACTCAGGTTCATAAAGTTGCTCATACAACATCCAAGCTACCCTCGCCTCATACTCAGTTATTCCTAAATCTACAGAAGTTTCTTTACAATATAAATCTATCTCTATACCAGTGGTTCCCTGTATATTAGAAGACCCTCGTGTTAGAAAATATTGCATTGCTTTATTTACTTTTCCAAAATTAAAATTAGAGGTTTCTTTCGTACTCAGAAAACCTCTTATTACAAAGTCATCAAGACCTTTTTTCGCATAGTTTATCCATTTTCCATCAACATAAGTATCAGGAGAAGCCCCACTCCAAACTTTTGGGTCCTGCTTCATATATAGGTTTGTCCTAGAAAGCAACATGAGCCCAGCCAAAGATTTAAGCTCATCCCTGGTTGTTTCGTCTAAGTTGTATCTTTCGTATATTGCCTCCATGTCAGCAAGTGACGGTGCATCAAACTTTGCGTTTGACTCAAACTGAAGTTTTTGTTCAAATTTCTTATATATTTCACCCCTAACTCTGTCTAGCTCTGATGCAGATATTTCTCCAGAATAAGCAATGCCATAAATAGATCTTAATTGTTTAACAAACAGAGCGTATTCATCATTTGTCCAGTTCCTTTTATTAAAAAGATCCATTGACAAAGTTAATATTTTTTTATCCAATTGTTTAGTTTTCTCTTTTGGATCTCCTTTTGCATAAACAACCAAATCTCTCTCCAAAGCTAGTCTCTCAATTTGATCAATATTTCTTCTTTCCACAACCTCATTCATATACAGATCTCTTGCTCTCAAAAACAAATCTTCGTCTTGTATTGAATTGGCGTTACTCGGGTCACCATTCTGATATTCACTAACCAGATCTTCCAAACCCGAAGCTTTCAACATATCAGAAATAAAAGAAAAATTATTGTTGAAATCAGTCTGATCAAAGTTTCTCATCACAATTTCCATACATTTTCTCTCGTTATTAGCTATGAACTCTGGTAAATTGTTTTCACTTTCCTCTTCCTCCTCTACAACATCCTCCTCAAAGCTCACATTTAAATCCTCTTCCAAAAATCTTTTTGCCTCGTCCAAACTTCCCCACCCGACGACTTTTCTCTCATCATTGTCCTCAATGGCTCTGACAGCGTTGCCTATTTTTAATCTTTCTGTACTAGATCCAAAGTCAGTTCCAGAATAGTCGAAATTATCTCTAAATGTAAGATTATGATCTTTCTTCAACAACAATATTCGAGCCTCTCTATCAGCTTTGTCTGTGGCATCATCAGCTATTTTCAACAAGTCGTTTCTAACTTTATCTAGTGTTGAACCTCTTGGTTTGTCTTCTTCCGATACTTTATCCAGAATTTCCAAAGCTTCACTCTCCAGGTCACCCACCTTAGCGCCTTCGAGTGCATCCAAAGAAACACCCGAATCTTCAGGTCTCATTGAAACTTCATCTAGTCTAGCTAAAATTTCATTCTCGTATGATTCCATATTTTTGCCCTATAACAAGCCAATTATACCATTCAAACCCCCATTGGGACATCTACACCCATCTGCCGCAAAAAAGGTAAATACAAGCTCTCCCACCTGCCTGAGGTTTTTGGTCTTTCTTCTGGGTGCTCCAGTTGATACATAATTATCCTTAGAGACAACCTGTATTTCTTCTTTTTAGCCTCATCCATAGCCTCAATCACAGCCATTAAATTCTCCCATTTTTCCGGATCAGCAAGCAGTCTTAGTCTCTCAATTGGATTAGTAGGTTTGCTTGTTTCTTTAAAATTTAGCTCAACTTCATTTCTAAGTGTCTGCTCTGGAGAAACCTCAGTTTCCGCAGCCCTCTTTACTTCAGGAGTTTTTGGTGTATCTAAATTTTTCTCACTTCTATACCTTTTTCTCGCATTTTCCATTTCTGGAGAGCCAATACCTGAAGCTGCCAAATATCCTTCCGTTCTAGTCCAATTCGTGGGATATTTTTTTGCTGGCTGGCTGAAAAAGTCATTTATACCAGAGATTAACTTTCTTCCTCCAATATAGTTTTTTTTATTTCCGTCATACCTTAACACTTTCAAACCTATAGTACTGAATTTTCTCTCCACATGCTTTTCTTTATCTTTATCTTCTTTATATTTCTCGGGATATAGATCTCTTAAATCATTCAAAAATTTGTCCGTGTGTAAGTATTCAGATCTGTACAATCGGTTTTTTTTCTCCTCCACACCCCAAGTTTCGACAACATACCTATATGCACTATCAAGATCTACAAATCTGTCTTCTCCTTTTCCAGTACTAAAAACTCTCAAGGCCATCCCTAGTTCTCCATGCTTTCTAATTTCCTCCAAGTCATATCCTAAACTCTCAAGTCTCTTATCTGCCTGACTTGCAACATCTCCGTTAACAAAACTTACTAAGTCGTCAACTATTTTTGCTTTAACTAATCCATTATAAAAATCCCTATTCCCAAAACTTAACATTCCTTGATCTCCGTCCAAACCAAGATTTCTCCAATAGTAATCAATTGTATGTTTTTTATAAATCTCGACTAAAGGTTCTCTGTCAAATCCTTCCTCAGCTTTATATCCAAAATATTCTCTTAAATAATTTCTTGCCACCTCCTTATTAGGAAACTCTGAATATTGTTGTCCCTTAACCAAACAATCAACAGCATGAAAATAGTTTCTAGCAATTTCGTCCCCCAGTTCCTCATTTGGTGCCAGATCGTAAAACTTTTTCAATCTATCATTTTCTTCATCTCTTCTTTCATGAGGCTTCAATGAAAAATCAAAATTATCAATTAATTCCAGCTCCTCCAGTTCTATTTTTTTCTTTTCTATTCTTTTTTACTCTTTTTCTTTTTCACTATCACCTTTTAACAACCCGCCCA
>CAZQDQ010000015.1:0-14532 GCA_964592455.1 uncultured Pseudomonadales bacterium | reverse complement strand
GGTATCAAACTTTATAGCTCTTGGACTTCTTATTAACGTTGCAAAAAAACAATGAAAAAATTAATCGTTTTTACTGGGGGTCACCACAATAGTGCTTTAGAAGTCGCCAAATTTTTAAAAAGAATGGGTTATAGAACATTGTGGTTTGGTCACAAATACAACTTGGCAGACAAAAAAAGTTTATCGGCAGAATACTACGAGGTTAAAGCAGAAAGTATTACATTCATTGAGTTAAAAACTGGTAGATTTTACAAAAAACTCAGCTTAAAACAGCTACTGTTGATTGCTTTTGGTTTTTTTCAGTCGTTCTATTACCTCTTAAAATATAAACCAGACTTAATATATTCATCAGGTGGTTTTATGTCAGTTCCTGTGGTTATAAGTGCTTATCTACTCGGTATTCCTAGTGTGACACACGAGCAAACAGTTATCGCGGGTTGGGCAAATAAAGCTCTAATGCCATTTGTTAAAAAAATATTTTTAACCTATCAGGATAAAAACAACCAGTATCCACAAAAGAAAACTGTCGTTGTTGGTATGCCTTTAAACGAACAACTTCTCAAATCCGGAAACATCTTAAAGAAGAAATTAAAAATAATTTTTATTACCTGCGGCAAACAAGGGTCAAATATAATTAATAAATCAATTTTCCCACTAATTTCCGACTTAGTTAAGAATTACATTGTTATTCATCAGGTAGGCACTAATAAAACAACTGGTGCTCAAAAAACTGCTCAGAAAATTAAATCAAGTCTGGGTGCATTATCTAGTCGCTACATATACGCAGATTATTTTTATGGAAAAAAACAAGCAACATACCTTCGGTCTGCTGAACTAGTCATCTGTCGAGCCGGAGCTCATACTATCTACGAACTTATCACTCTAAACAAAAAAGCCATTATCATTCCAATTAGCTGGGTTTCTCATCAGGAGCAGTTTTTAAACGCCAAACAGGCCCAGTCCTCAATAGGCAGTTTTATCCTGGACGAGTCAAAAATATCACCTCAAATTCTAAATGCTAAGATAAGCGAGGTAATATCACTACCAAACAGAAAACTACCTGCAAAAATCTTAAACAATGCGGTTGAAAAAATTTATCTTGAATTGCAAAAAATGGCTTTACTATAAAAGAAAGCCTGCTTTTTATGTTGTTATCTTACTTGCGATTCTTTTAGCAGGTTTCAAGTTTACCCAAATAGAGAATGTTTATTGCTACATAGATGGTCAAACTTTTGAAGATGCAGACTGCCATGCCGCGCGCAAACTGGTAAGTAATAGTCTTTTGGGGCTAAACAGAAAAAAAATAGTCAACACACTCAGTGCAACTGGTAAATATCAAAAGATTATCATTAGAACAGAAAACCTAAACACAGTTGTTGTCGACTTTCATTCGGTTGTTGATTTTTTCATTTTTAACTCCGCAATTTCTAAAGAAAAGTTAGAGCTAAGCATGGAAAAAACTCCTTTATCCAGTGAATCCGCCGGGTTTTTTTTAAAACCCAGCCTGGAAATAGGTGACTGGATGAAAAATATCCAACTAATAAGCTTAAAAGTATTTCCAAACGGATATTATGAAACTATGTCTACTACCAGTTCTCAAATTTATGTGATCACTCAAGAAAAAAAAGACTCAAATTGGTATATGTCTGCCCACAAACTAATTAAAACTGTTTTGACCTACACAGATGTATCTGGTGTTTATTTTTTAGATAACAATGTATACTTTGCACAAGACGGGCGACCAGATATCATTATAAGTACAGACTATGAAGAGCAAAAGCTACTAAAGTCTTTACAATCATTGGGTTTTCTTACTACAATAAAAAAGGACCCAAAAATCATCGACTTAAGGTATACGAACCCGATAATAAGATAACATGGCAAAAACACCAGGAATAAACGCAATAGATATCGGCTCAAGCAAAATAACCTGCCTTATTACAGTCCCATCCCAGGACGGTGTCAAGACAAACGTTGTTGGTGTTGCAACTGTCCCAAGCAGAGGAGTAAAAAAAGGTCAAATTGTTAATATCGAAGAGTGTGTCGAGGCTATAACAGACTGTGTAGAAGCAGCGGAAAGAATGGCTGGTTTTGGTATGGACTCAGCCTTCGTTTCTATCTCTGGTGAACATATCCAGTCTCAAAACTCCCACGGCTTAGTTGCCATTAGGGAAACAGAGCAAGAGATTACTTCAGATGATGTCTTTAGAGTTATTGAAGCAGCAAGAGCTGTTTCTCTCCCAACATCCCGAGAAATAATTCATGTTCTGCCAAGCGAATTCATCGTTGATAGCCAAAAGGGTATAAAAGACCCAACTGGTATGTCTGGTATTCGTCTAGAAACAGAGGCCCATCTTATTACCGGCCTTTCACCTGCCATAAAAAATGTTACCCGTTGTGTAAGCGATATAGGAGTTAATGTTAGTGGTATCGTTTTTACAGGTCTTGCTTCTGCAGAGGCTGTTCTTACAGATACAGATAAGGACCTTGGTGTCATTCTTGTTGATATTGGCGGCGGAACAACCAGTGTTTGCGTTTTCTTAGAAGGTTCTTGCGTTTACTCATCTGTTATTCCAATTGGGGCTAAAAAAATCAGTGACGACATTGCCATTGGTTTGCAAATTAGTGTCGACAGTGCCGAAAAGGTAAAATACTTTGTTTCCAAGCCAAAAACAGAAAAGAGTGACTCAGATAGTAAGCCTTCTGACGAAATTGATTTGTTAAAACTAGGCATCAGCGAAGAAACAAAATCCGTCTCCAGAAAAACGATAGTCGAAGGTATAATCCGCCCAAGGCTAAACGAAATTTTTACTATGGTCAATCAAGTTGTAAAGCAATCAGGGTTTCAAGGGCAGTCTCCTGCCGGGGTCGTAATTACTGGTGGCGGCTCACTTACTGTTCTTGCTACCGAAAGCTGTCGCCGCGTTATGCAGTTGCCAGCAAAAGTCGGAATTCCTAGTGGTTTATCCGGCATGACAGATGAGATCAACACACCTATTTCGGCAACAGCCGCTGGGCTCGTTTTGTATGGTCTAAAAAACAAAAATGAACAGAGCAGTTCCAAAATGAATTTCTCTGGTATGATAAAGGGGATTCCTGGGCAGAAACTTGCCAACAAGGTAATCGACTTTATTAAATCATTTTTACCCTAAAGTGGGACTTGTAAAACCGGACACAAATACTTTTGCCAAAATAAAAGTTTTGGGCGTTGGAGGCGGAGGTAACAACGCCATAAACTCGATGATTTCCTCTGGAAAAATTAAAGGAGTAGAATTTATTGCTGTAAACACTGACATGCAAGCATTGCTTGCAAGTAGTGCCGATATAAAACTTCAAATAGGTGAAAAAAACACTAAAGGGTTAGGATCCGGATCAAATCCAGAAGTCGGAGCTCAAGCTGCTGAAGAATCAAGAGAAAAGATTAAAGAAGTACTTTTGGGGGCTGATATGGTTTTTATTACGGCTGGAGAAGGTGGTGGAACTGGAACTGGTGCGGCTCCTGTTATTGCTGAGATAGCTAGAAAAGAAATTGGGGCACTCACCGTTGCCGTTGTTACAAAACCATTCCTATTCGAGGGCGCCAGACGCCGTGTCCAGGCAGAAGAGGGTGTCGAAAAGCTAAAAGATAATGTTGATACTCTAATAGTTATTCCAAATCAGCGCCTTATGGATGTAGTCAAAAAAGATCAATCGTTGTTAGATGCGTTTAAAACTGCTGATTCCGTCTTAGGTCAAGGTGTCCAGGGTATCTCTGATCTTATTACTGTTCCCGGTCTTATCAATGTTGACTTTGCCGATGTAAAGTCTGTTATGACCAATGCCGGTTCTGCACTTATGGGAGTTGGTCGTGCCACTGGAGAAAAAAGAGCTATGCTTGCAGCCAATATGGCCATCAGCTCTCCTCTTTTGGAGACAAGTATAGAAGGTGCTCGGGGGATACTTTTCAATATCACCGGTGGAAAAAATTTGACAATGAATGAAGTCAATGATGCCGCCACTATTATTACCCAGTCGGCAGACCCAGACGCCAACATTATTTTTGGAGCTTCAATTAGAGAGGATATGGGCGATGACGTTCAGATTTCTGTTATTGCCGCCGGTTTTGATGAATCCAGAAGGCATTTCGGCAGTGTTTCCAGAGGGACTAATTTTTTTAGTAGCTCACCCGCCGAGGAGTATTCCAAATCATCTCCAGAACCAGTAGTTACCAAAGAAGAGGTAAAGCCTCAGTCAAGCCCCTCTAGCAAATTCAAAGTCGACCACCAAGAAATAAGTATCGAAGATGATTTAGACATCCCCACTTTTTTAAGAAACAAATATTAATATGAAGAAATTCAAGAAGAAGTCTTTTAAGAAAACCGAAGAGTTCAAAGTTTCTGGTAAGGATGTAGTCAATACTATAAAAAATTTAGTCAAAGAGGGGAATGTCCGTCATATATTAGTCAAAAATAGCAGCGGTAAAACCCTCTTTCAGTTTCCACTAACGGCGGGTGTTATTGGTGTTTTCTTTTTACCGGTTTTAGCCGGTTTTGGCGCTATTGCTGCCTTAGTAGGTGACTGCACTATCTCCGTCGAACGCAATAAATAATCTTTACTTTCGTCTTTTCTTTGGGTAAACTATTTTTATGACCCAAAAAATATCCGAATCTGTTAGTGTCAAAATGGTTTTCGATCACTACTTAGGTAAGGCCAAACCAGAACAAATCATCTGGCACAACAAAGTCTACCCAGTAACTCAGGTAGGTCTTCGGCACATTGTAAGAGATGGCCGTAAACTCTACCATGTTTTTTCTTTAGTTAGCAACGCTACTTTTTTACGCCTCTCTTTAGACACTGAAAAGTTATCTTGGACACTAGAAGAAGTTTCTGATGGAATCACAAACTAAAATCTTCAATAAGTCACCGTCTGCTTTTGCTCACTTAGACCTTAACTCCTGTTTTGCCAGTGTCGAACAGCAAGCCAATCCCTTTTTGCGTTTTAAACCCGTTGCCGTTACCGCCTATAATGCCGACAAGGGGTGTGTATTGGCTAGCTCCTACGAGGCAAAAAAGTTTGGTGTCAAAACCGGTATGAGGTATCATCAGGCAAAAAAGCTTTGTCCAAACTTAATTTCTTTAGTTTCCGACCCGCCCAAATATCGTTTTGTTCATAAACAAATCAAAAAACTTTTAGAAAATTATTGCCCCAGCGTTACCGCCAAATCTATCGACGAGTTTCTCTTAGACTTTACAACTTTCAAAAGCAAAAACTTAAACCTAAAGAGCCTTTTTTGGGAAATAAAACAGGAAATCAAAAAACAAGTAGGGGATTATTTAACTGTCTCAGTTGGCTTGGCCCCCAGCGCTTATTTAGCCAAAGTAGCCAGTAACCTAAAAAAACCAGATGGCCTCGAAGAAATTAATTTTCAAAACTATTTACACGTTTATTCAAAGCTAAAATTAACTGACCTAACCGGTATTAATACTAAAACAGACACCAGGCTTAACATGGTCGGTATCCACAATGTTCTTGACCTTTACCAAGCTGACACTTACAAAATCAATGAGGCGCTTCATTCTATTTTCTCCGTCTATTGGTATCAACGCCTTAGGGGGTATGACGCTGGCTTGTGGGATACTACTAAGATTAAAAGTATCGGACACACCTATACTTTACCTAAAGCCAGTCAAAGCTCAGAGCAAACCAAGGCCATTTTAGCCAAGCTAGCCGAAAAAGTAAGTCTCAGGCTCCGCAAAAAGTCTCTCTCTTCTCAAGGTATTCACCTTAGTCTTAGATATCAAAATGGCACAAGTCACAACCAGCACTTAAGCTTTGCTAGAGCTGTTTTTGACAGTAGTGATATTTTCAAACTAACCAAGCAGCTTTTAGATAAATTTCCCAAGCTACCAGTTCGCAATCTAAGCCTAACTTGCTTTAAACTCTCTCCAATCAACTCTCTGCAGCTTTCTTTGTTTGAGCCTATAGAGCGCAAGCTAGACCTCAACATAAGCCTAGATAAGATCAAATCTCGCTGGGGGAGTTTTACCATCTTTCCAGCCTCCATGCTTGGCACCAGTCAGCACGCCCCAGACGCCATAGGTTTTGGAAATATCCCATAACACTTGACTTTATGCCTGTTTTGTGGTATATTTCCTGCAATCAGTGAAGCTAAGCTTCACATCGCGCCTCCGCCAAGGGGGATTAAAAATTCAAAAAGAAGGAGAGAGACATGATCAACGCCTTGGCAAGTTTTCTTGGAATTCACCCTGCACTTTTAATAGTGTTGCTGGTAATTCTGTTTTTGGTATTTGCTATGTTCATTCTTAATGGGGGAGGTATCAAGTATCTTTTTACTGGAAATGCTCGCATAGATGGAGAAATTAGGGAACTAACAAACTTTAAGTTCATTAAAGCGATGGGGGAGTTATATAAGAAAGTCGGAGAGGCGCGAGCAAGAAGTAAAATTGATGGTAGCGGAAGCGGCTGGGTGATTCCTGTCGCAATCTTTATAGTGGTTGTTGTGCTAAGCGCCATCCAAATCCTCAAAGCATCAGGAGTAAATTTTCAGCCTGAAACAAAGCTGGTCGAGAAAGAGTACTCTTGTACTCGATCTGATCCAACTCTAAGATACTTGGAAGTTGGAGAAGAAATAATGGTTGGCGACATCTGCAACGGCAAGTTAATAGAGCCCACCGTTATTCCGCCGACTGCAGCACCCACTCAAACACCAACACCTCTGCCAGTTGCATCGCCAACCGTTCAAGTTTCTGCAAGTGCCACGCCTTCTACTCCAATAGAACAGCCCAGTTACTTAATAAAGGTTGTCGTTCTAGATGGTCACCCTACGGACCAAGGTTGGATGGAAGTACCGTCACTTGACGGTTACCATCAAGTAGACGAAGTAAAATGCAAGGTTTTTGATGTTGAACCTTTGGAGATTCCGGCCGGAACCACGCTCGCGTTTGTGCTATTTGAAGGTGGAAGGGGTAACTGGCTGATCTCAGCTGACAAAGTCAACCTCAGTGGCACAACCTTATTGGCTACACAAGATCAAGTTAGTTTGGGAATGTGTAAGCCTGGAAGTTGGTTTAGCCTTTGGGTTAAGTAAAAACATGAAGCCTGTCGAGTCAAATCGGCAGGCTATTTTTTTGCCCAAATTTAGTGGTGCTCCATCTGTTCTGCTTCCATAGCTTCGGCTTTGGTAGTGTGAATCGTGCCTTCTGGGTGGTTAGCAGGGGAATATATGGTATAAAGTTTTAGAGTCTCACTTACAGAAGTATTAATAATATTGTGTCGCGTGCCAGCGGGAACTATCACCACATCATCAGCTTTAAATATAACTTCTTCTCCATTCAAAACTGCCTTCCCCTCCCCTACTTCGAATCGAAAAAATTGGTCAACATGCTCATGTACTTCCTCCCCAATATCTTCCCCGGGTAAAAGCGACATGGCAACCAGTTGGGAAAACTTCCCTGTATATAGTACTTTCCTAAAATTATTATTTTTAATGGTTTCTTTCTCAATGTTGGCAAAATATCCTGTCATTTTTTATTTTAATTACTAAACACTCCCATCTTATACCTAATTTGCTATTATTACTTATGGACCAAAAGCAAAGCGACATCGTCACTCTAATCCATTTGATAAAAACAGAGTCCAAAAGGACCAGAGAAGAACTAGCTAAACATTTTGATGAAAAGCTTGCCAGTGAACTGATAAAGACAGAGAAGAGGCTACAGTCTAGTCTAAGCGCCAGCCTGGATGACAAGTTCGAAGATCATAGACGCAAAATAGTAGACGAAATTCAAGTATTTGAAGACCACATAATAAAGGAAAACGTCAGACTAGATCAGGAATCTATGGTAAATTCTGCTCGTCTCAAAAAACTAGAAAATCAAGTACTTTCAAACTAAATTATTATTTAGGATATAATAGGTGTCAGAGACATTTAGCTGGCTATCACCAGTTAGTTTAGAGAAGAAACCCAGCCATGGCGGGGAAGTAGAACTCTACGGGTCAGCCCGTTACAGCCTTAATTAAGTAAAAACGATTAGATGGTACCGTCCAAAGAAATAATCTTGGACTCTGATCTCCGCGTAAGTGGGGATTTTTTCGTAAAAAAATATGACCAACCATAAAATAAAACCAGTAGATCAACAAGTTGACTTTCCTGCACTAGAGCGAGACTTAATAGAGCATTGGTATAGTTCTGGCATAGTCGATAAGTATCTCCACAAAAACGACAATTCCGATAAAAAATTCTACTTCCAAGATGGCCCTATTACTGCTAACAACCCCATGGGTGTTCACCACGCCTGGGGTAGAACCTACAAAGACTTATGGCAGCGCTACAAGAACCTTAGAGGGTATAAACAACGTTTCCAAAACGGTTTTGACTGTCAGGGTCTATGGGTAGAAGTGGAAGTCGAAAAAGAACTGGGTTTTAGAAGTAAAAAAGATATCGAGGAATATGGAGTTGACAAATTTGTCGAGCTTTGTAAAGAAAGAGTTAAAAAATATTCCCAAATTCAGACCCAGCAAAGTAAAAGATTGGGTTACTTTATGGATTGGAATAACTCCTACTTTACAATGTCGGAAGAAAACAACTACATGATTTGGCATTTCTTAAAGGTCTGTAACCAAAAAGGATGGATCTACAAAGGTCATGACTCTGTTCCTTGGTGTCCGCGCTGTGAGACAGCCATTAGTCAGCATGAAATGCTTACTGAAGACTACAAAGAAATCACCCATAAGTCCATCTATTTCGAACTGCCAATAGATGGCAGAGATGGGGAGTACTTGCTGGTTTGGACCACTACACCATGGACGCTACCAGCTAATATTGCTGTAGCTGTTGACGCCACTCAAGAATACTCATTAGTCGAGGGAGCTAGTGGTGACAAATATTGGATTCACAAAGACCTTGTTGAATCGGTTTTTAAAAAGGAATACAAGCAAATAGTTAAAACGGTTTTAGGTAAGGAGCTTGTCGGCTTGAAGTACACTGCCCCTTTTGATTTTCTAGATGAAGTAAAAAAACTTAAAGAAGATTATCCAGACAAACTTCATATCGTGGTTGCTACCGACCCGCAAATTATGCCTATAACCGCTACAGACGGCACCGGCTTAGTTCACACCGCTGTTAGTGCCGGTACTGAAGATTTTAAACTTGGTAAGAAACTAGGTCTCCCCATGCTTCCGATTATTGCCGATAACGCCGACTACTTGCCAGGTTTAGATTTTCTTTCTGGTCAAAACGCCAAAAAACACCCAGAAATTATTTTAGATTACTTAGTTGCACAAGAAGAAAAAGGGGAGAACTGGGTTTTTAAAATTGAAAACTTCACTCACCGCTACCCTGCCTGTTGGCGCTGTAAAACAGAACTGGTTTGGAAAGTAGCTGACGAGTGGTACATTAGTATGGACAAAAAAGACCCCGAAGATAAAGAAAAAAGAACTTTAAGAGAAAAAATGGTTTCTGTGGCTAAAAAAATAAACTGGAAACCAGAATTTGGTTTGGATAGGGAACTAGATTGGCTCAAAAACATGCACGACTGGCTGATAAGCAAAAAAAACCGTTACTGGGGATTGGCACTGCCAATTTGGGTTTGCGATACCTGCGGAAAATTTACTGTTTTGGGAGGAGAGGAAGAACTAAAAGAAAGGGCTATTTCTGGCTGGGAAAAATTTGAAGGTCACACTCCCCACAAACCTTTCATTGACGAAGTAAAAATAAAGTGCGATTGTGGTCAAACTATGAGCAGAGTCAGTGATGTGGGTAACCCCTGGCTCGACGCCGGCATAGTCCCCTTCTCTACTCTGGTTGACCCAGAAACCAAAAGTGTAAGTTACACTACCGACAAAAAATATTGGAATCAGTGGTTTCCTGCTGATTTTATTACCGAGAGTTTTCCCGGACAATTCAAAAACTGGTTCTATGCCATGATTGCCATGAGTACTGTTTTAGAAGACACAAACCCGTTCTCTACAGTTTTAGGTTTTGCTTCGATGTTAGGGGAAGATGGTAGAGCTATGCACAAGTCATGGGGGAATTCGATAGAGTTCAACGAGGGGGCAGATAAGATTGGTGTCGACGTTATGCGCTGGAGTTTTGTTCGCCACAACCCAGAACGAAACTTACTTTTTGGTTACAAAATGACCAGCGAGATAAAGCGTCAGTTCCATATGATACTTTGGAACTCATATCGCTTTTTTGCAAACAACATCAGCCTAGAAGATAACTGGCAAAAAAATCCACAGTTTACTCCAAAAAATATTTTAGATACTTGGATTCTTGCCCGCTTAAGTCAAACCATTAACGAAACCACAAAAAATTTAGATGACTACAACGCTTTCTTAGCAACAGAGCAAATTGAAAAGTTTGTCAGCGATTTTTCCACCTGGTTTATCCGCCGTTCCAGAGACAGAGTTGGTCCGACGGCTACTGATCATGGCGACAAAAATGATTGTTACCAGACCTTTCAAATCGTTTTGGAAAAATTATCGATAATTCTTTCACCATTTATGCCGTTTATGTCAGAGCTAATCTATTCCAACATCACCGGAGAAGAAAGCGTTCATTTGGCTAACTGGCCAAAGGTAACAGATTTAACTGATTCAGAATTATTGCTCATTGACAACATGAACAAGGTAAGAGAAATAACTGAAGTCGGACACTTTGAGCGAAAAAATAACTCCGTGGCAGTCAAACAAGCCTTAGCTTCAATAACCATCTCCGATGACTACAAAGCAATAAAAGAGAATTTAGGTTTACAACTTCTAATTTCCGAAGAGTTAAATGTCGAAAAAATTCTTTTTGCTAATCAGTCAAGCGATGTTGTTGTTTACGACCTGAATATTACTGACCACTTAAAAGACAAGGGACTAGCAAGAGAATTAATTCGCAGTATTCAAGAAGCCAGAAAAAATGCTGGCTGTGACTACAACGAACTTGTAGAGGTTATTCTACCAAGTTGGCCAACCACGCAGGAGGAATATATAAAAAGAAAAGCTTTAGTTTCCAAATTGACAGTTGGTAAAATATTGCAAGTAATACGGCTAAATGCAAAAAAGTAAACTCGGTTTGTTTACCTCCATATTTGTCTTACAAATTTTGAGTTTAGCGACCATTTGGAGTACATATCCAAGTTTGTTTCTCACACAAGTCTCTTTTGTCTTAATTAGTACGCTAGTTGTTTATTTGATATCCAAAACCGATCACTCATTACTTTTTAGTACTTTTTTATTCTGGTATATAGCTAGCATTGTCCTTCTCGTTCTTACTCACTATATAGGTAAAAATGTTCGCGGATCAATTCGTTGGATTGATCTTGGCTTTTTTAACTTACAAACCAGTGAGTTAATAAAGCCCATGTTGGCGGTCTTTTATAGTACTTACCTTGCGAAGTATCCACCCAAAAAAATATCCCAATATATATTTTTTTTGTTTTTATGTTTAATTCCAGTTGGTCTAGTCGCCAAACAGCCAGATTTGGGATCGGCACTAACCATAATGTTTCTTCCAGTTTTGCTTTTAACGGTTTCCGGACACTTTAAACAAATGTTTATTTTTGGGCTTATATTTTTATCTATTGCTATCCCGCTGGAATCCATGCTTTTAAAGCCTTATCAAAAGACAAGAATCGAGACTTTTATTAACCCTTACAAAGATCCCCAAGGAGCTGGGTATAATGTCATTCAGGCCATAATCGCCGTCGGTTCGGGGGGGTTTTTGGGCAAGGGTGTAAAGTTAGGAACACAATCTCATCTAAATTTTTTGCCAGAGCGCCATACAGACTTTATTTTTGCCTCATACGCCGAAGAATTTGGCCTGCTAGGGGTTTTGGTGCTTTTATTTTGCTACTACTATCTTTTTCGTTCAATTCTCTATATAGCCAGTCGGCAAAAAGATAGGGGATCATATTTACTCTGCTTATCAGGATATTCTGTTATTTTTTTTCAATTTATAGTCAACATAGGAATGAATATAGGGCTTATGCCTGTCACGGGTATAACTCTGCCATTTTTTTCCTACGGAGGCAGCTCACTATTGTCGTTTGCCATTTTCTTTGGGTTTTTAGTTCGCCAGCTTGATTTACTGCCGCCAATTGAGATATAATTTCGCCCATGGCAGACAAAACATCCTACGCGGTCATTAAGCTTGGCTCAAAGCAATTTTTAGTGAAAGAAGGCGACAAAATCATTACTGAAAAAACTACTGTTCCAGAAAGTGGTTTATTAACAGTATCTGACGTTCTCCTTACATTTGATGGTACTGACACAAATATTGGTACCCCTTTAGTCGAAAAGGCTCAGGTTATTTTAGAACACAATGCTGACAAAAAAGGGCTCAAAGTTAGGGTCGCCAAATTCAAAGCAAAATCCCGCTACCGACGTGTACAAGGTCACAGGCAACAGCAGTCCCACTTCACCGTTAAATCAATTTCCTTCAAGTAAATGGATTTTTTGCTCTTTTGTGGAGCAGGTAATAGTCTTTCTGGTTCCGAAATCGGAGTGCGCTTTCCAGGCTCAACAGAGTACGCGAGCAACATTTATCGACTTACTTTCGCTAGCCAAGAAGAGGCAAAAAAGGCTGCTAACTTGTTAGGATCAAGCATAAAAATGGCTATTCTTTTGGAATCCGCCAGTTGTAATGTCCTCTCTTTAGCCAAGCAAATTACTCATAAAAACTTTTCCCTAACATCAATTTCCCCAAATAAAGAGAGGCTAGATCCAAGGGAAATTAAAGATATGCTGACAAAGGGGAGGTTCTTAGAGGCTCATGACCCATATGGATTATCTCCAATAATTATTTCCAAACACAAAGTTGATGAATTTTTTCTTGATTTTGATCATAACCAAGTTTGGCAGACAATTTGGGTACACGACTTTAAACATTGGATAAAAAAAGACCGTTTTATGCCCTTTGTAAACGCCAAGGCTGGTATGCTACCCCCAAAGATCGCCAGAAGTATGATCAATTTGGCTCCAGATGGAGCTTGGGGACACGGAAGGGTTCTAGTTGATCCTTTCTGCGGTTCTGGAAGGGTTGTTGTAGAGGGGTTAGAGCTTGGATTTGATGCTTATGGTACTGATGTCTCTGAGCAGCAATGTCAGCAGGCAGCCAAAAACCTAAGTCATATGGACTACCCCGAATCCAAAATCAGTTGCTTGGATAGTACACATCTGTCAAACAAGTTTAAAGGTTCTATCGACCTTATAGTAACTGAACCATTTATGGGCAAGCCTGGTATCCGTCCAGACAAAATTCAGTATTTAATCCCAGGCTTAAAGAAGCTCTACTTAGGTAGTCTAAAAGATTGGTTAGCCTGTCTCAAACCCAAAGGAGTGGTCGTAATGGTCTTTCCTGTTTTTAACGACGGTAAAAAAAGCTATAAGACAAGTGACATTATTGACGATAAGCTCAAATTAAGCTACAATCAGCTCAACAAAGCTATTCTGTACTCAAAGCCAGATGCTTATGTAAAGCGAGAGATTGTCGTTCTCCAAAAAACAAACTAATAAACTTAGAAAAATAAAACATGGCACACGTTAAATCTGGTGGAGCTACCAGACAACACTCACAACGCTCAGGAAAAAGACTAGGTGTAAAGATTTTTGGTAGTCAAAAAATCAAAGCCGGTCAAATAATTGTTCGCCAAAGAGGTCAGCAATTTCACGCAGGTGTTAACACTGACTTAGGTAGAGACTTCACTATTTTTTCTCTTGCAGATGGTACAGTGTCTTTCAGAAAGAAGAATGGGATAAGTTTTGTGGATGTGTTATCCTAAAGTCAAATGGATAATACACAACCAGCAACACTTTTACCAATAGATTACCTTCAACCAAACCCCCTCCAACCCAGAGGAGTTATCACACCAGAATCTTTAAGTGAGCTAGTTGACTCCATAAAAACCCATGGCATTATTCAGCCTCTAGTAGTTGCACATACACCAGCAGGGTATCAAATCATCGCTGGTGAGCGTCGTTGGCGCGCCTCTCGTTTGGTTGGCCTGAAAGAGGTTCCTGTAAGAGTTATAGAAACATCGCCCCAAGGCATGTTGGAAATGGCTATCGTTGAAAACGTTCAAAGATCAGATTTAAATCCTATCGATAGAGCAAACTCCTTCGAAAGGTTACTAAAAGAATTTAACTTGGCAAATACAGATATTTGTATTCGGATTGGCAAAAGCCCTGCCTATGTCAGCAACACTTTAAGATTACTAGAGTTACCAGATGCCCTCAAAGACGGTCTTATTTCTGGTGTTATTACTGAGGGCCACGCCAGAGCTTTAGCTGCTATACCCGATACTCAGTCAATGATTGAAGCCTACAAAATCATTCTTCGAGAGGGCGGGTCAGTCAGAAGAGCAGAGGAACTAGCTAGAAAATTTAAAAAACCAATTAGAGATAGAGGCGTTGCCACCCCAAAGATAATAAATGAAAACATAGAGGCCATGGCAAACGATATTCAAAAAAATATTGGAGAAAACGCGCATGTCAAAATGAGAATGTCAATAATTTAGACCGCCATTAATATATTGCTCAAAGGA
>CAZQDQ010000014.1:0-14557 GCA_964592455.1 uncultured Pseudomonadales bacterium | reverse complement strand
CTACCAGTTCCAATTAGGATAGCCGCTAGCATTAACCAGTATTGACTGGCACCAGTGGCTGGCAAGGTAGAAATTCCTAGTACTTGGCCTTCGACTTTCTTTTCGACATTTATCGAGGCTGAATTCTCGTAAGACTTGTCGATAGTGACTTGAGTGCCGGCAAAGACATCATTTACATAACTAGGGTCACTAACTGGCACACTGGCCAGATAGGTGTCATCGTTTAGAACTGATTTTGCCTTGGCCCAAACTAGGTCGTTGTAGGTACCCGGGTCTTGGTTGCTGCTTATATCAGCAAGATAAACTAGTTCGTAAATATCGTTCTTTTCGGCATTACCCAAATTCCAAACTCCAGGTGAGTGATAAACAGGTTCTCCAATTGAACCGGTAATATCTATTCCATTTTTGAAAACTTTCCAAGAGCCAGTTTTGTAAGCAAATCCTTCTGGAGGTAAGTCAGTAACTGTAACGTCGCTAGCCTTGTTTTCCTTTACTTTGAGGGTAATTTTGTATTCTACAGTGTTACCAGCGGAAAGAGTGGTAGTAGCATTGTTGGATTTGATTATCTCCAATACCGGTTCAATGTACTGGTTGCCAATAAAACATTCTGTTTGCGTGTTGGCTACAACATCGACAGGGTATTCGTTTTCACTATTTAGCAGTTCTTCTACTGCGTAGGCAACTCCAACTACTTTATTGACTAACTTAGTCAGCAGAGATTCTTCTTGATAGGGATTGTTGTCTGCACACCATTGGTCGGCATCCTTACGGTCTTGACCACTCAGAGAGTAGGGCCCGGCGTATTTGTAGTCAAATTCATGATTGCCAATGTGACCTGCATTATCAACGTCAATATTGAGCGCGTTCCAAACGTCCCGGCCGGCATTGTAGTGGCAAACCCCTTTCTTTGGTTTTTGAGGAGTTTCGACTTGGTTGCAGGTAATGTTTGTCTGTGTCCAGCCGTCTTGTATTGTTTCACTTAGTGTAGAGGTACCAGTTTGGATATTTTCAAAAGTTACAGTACCGTCTTTATCAGTTGTTTTTTGTTTGTTATCTAAATTTATTTCCCAACCAGACATAACTTCCTCGTCTTCGTCCATCTGGCCGTTTCCATTTTTGTCGTTATATTTTGTCACTTTGACTGAGCCAGTTTCTCTGGTATTTGTAATGGTACAGTTTTTGACATCGCCAGGATTCAAAGTGACTAAACCATCTTCGGTACAGTCACCAGATATTTCACTGGTAAAGCCTTCTAAGTTATCCTCGTAAACTGTATATTCTCCTGCATCGAAGGTGTTTTCGACTCCACTTGTGACCTGCTCTCCGTCAACATAGAGGTTAAAGTCTGAGACTTGAGCGTCACTATTGTCTTTATTCACTACGACTTTAGTAACGGTTAGTTTGGGGGCTACGTCATCGTTTGTTATGGTACAGGTTTTGGATTCACCAAAATCAATAGTTCCACTACAGTCCTCTGATAGGGTCTTTTTATACCCACCATTGTCTTCTTCGTCGACACTGTACTCACCTGCGTCCATAGTAACTTGGGTACCGTTTTTATCACCTGGGAAAGAGCTATCGGAGAGGTTGGTGCCAGTAACATTGATAGTGAAGTCGCTTGATTTTGCTTTTCCTCCATTGTCGTTTATGACATCTTTAATTACAGTTAGTGTGGCTGAATTTTGTTTGTTGACAACATAGATATTGTATTCACCTCCACTGGCCACAGTTACCTGACCATCGTCTGTGATAGAAATATTTGTGTATTTTGGTGATGGGTCGACCTCCGAAATAGTGTATGTGCCAGGGGCTAGATTGGAGTAACTAACCGAAGAATTCTCGGAAATAGTTTTTTCATTATCTCCATTTAATTTAACCGTAAACTGACTGTTGTCGATTACGTTTGTTTGACCATCGGTTCCTACGACATTTTTATAGACATTAATCTTGGCGTTTTTAAAGTTTATAAAGTTGTGGGAATAGGTTGCACCACTGGAAGCAGTGCCAAAACTGTGAGTGGTATCACCAAGAGCTGTCCATGTGCTGTCTGTTTTTTCGGCTACACCATAAGTGTGATTTGGTCCTAAATTTGTCCAGGTATAACAACCGCCTCTGAGAGTTGTCTGAGTATCGGTAATATTGCCATCGGTCAAAAGATAAACTTCCCAACCAGAAACAGGAGTTTGGTCATCGGTAGTTTTTGTATTACCATCGCTGTCTTCTAGTTTACAGGTGGTAACAGAAACATTTTTAAAATTAATAAAGTTGTTTCCCGTTGAAACTGTACCAGCAGTAACAGTTTGATTTATTGAAGTAGGAGTAAGATTGGTCCAACCTGACTGCATTACTTCTTCTACCTGATAACTACCTGAAATGAGATTGGTAAAAGAGTAGAAACCGTTACTATCGGTGTTCGTAGTTTGGTCGATCAAGCAGTTGGTGAAGTCTAGAGCGCAATTTAAAAGATTTATTGTCCAGTTGGCAATAGCTGTTTGTCCATCTGCGTCATACTTGTAACCTGATATGGTACCTGGATTTTGTTTATTAATAATGGTGATGGTCGCAGAGCCGTTTGATCCAACTGTGACTGGTCCACTATTAGAAAACTCTGTGTAGTTGGCGTCAGCTGATTCGATTGCTGAGTAAGTACCAGGTTTAACCGAGTATGTTGCGTTTGTGTTTTCTGAAAACGGTTTCAAGGTATTATCTAAAGTGACAAAAAAACCATGATTGTCAGTTACTTCTGATCCGTCTGATTTTTTTACATCTTTGACTACAGTAATTAGGGCAGGTTTTTGCTTGTTAGTACAGGTAACTCTTACTGTCTCATTACTGGCAACATTTAGGTCAGTTGGTAAGCAACTTACAAAGACATAGTCTTCGTCGTAATTTTCGGTGACAGTTTGAGCACCAGGGTTTACAGTGAAGGAGGCAACGGTTTGTTCGCTAAATATCTTAGCGATACTGCCACTGACACTGGCGTAGAAGGCGTGATTGTCTAGGACAGGATTGCCATCTGGATCTAAAACATCTTTAATAACTTCGATGGTGGCTTTCTTTTGTTTGTTTGTAACGGTTATAGTCTTATCTTCACCATTTGTGAGGTTTATTTGATAACCTGCTAAGTTGGGGTCTGCGTCCTCTGAAACACTAACAAAATCATAGTTTGCGTCAGAATCTTCGGTGACAGTGTAAGTTCCTGCGTTGATTGGGTCGAAGACGGCATTTGATTGCTCTGCAAAAGATTTGGAGGTTGCTCCAACATTGACAGTAAAAGAGTGGGTGTCGACGACTTCATTACCATCTGGATCTAATACATTTTTAACAACAGTTAACTTGCTAGCTTGGTCATCGTTTGTTATGGTACAAGTTTTATTGTCACCATAGTTTAAGGTAATGGTGCCATCTGCGGCACAGTCCCCTCCCCATGATCCGGCTGTGTAACCTGCTAAGGTAGTTTCGCTGGCGGTGTGAGCACCAGTAGTAAGAGTAACTGGAGTGGACCAGGTTACATTGTTACCGTCAATTTTGGGTGTAAAGTTTGCGGCAGTAGCTGTGCCACCGTTATTATTGGTAACTGTTTTTACAAGGGTAAGAGTAGGAAGCTTGGAATTTACAAAAGTACAAGTAACACTTTCTCCGGCAGATAGGTTGATGGCGCTAACTGGACTACCGTCACTACAAGTAGCCGATGTCTGTGACCAACCACTGACTGCACCTTCGGTTATTGAGTAAGTACCTGAAGCTAAGTTGTTGAAAACTTTGGTGCTTGAAAGAGTGTTATCTGAGTCATCGTCTAAAGAAAAGCTACTTAAACCGGCGCCTGTTGTGGTAAAAGAAAAGTCTTGAGCATCATTGGGAACAGCGTCTTTAACTATGGTAATAGTACCGTTATTTATTCTGTTGTTGGTAATAGTACAAAGATAGTCTTTGTCTGCCTCAATATTTATTGTCCATGGATTTGTTCCTGTTGCAGAAACAACTGAGCCTGTGCCATGTGAATCCTTACAAACAACTGAAGATGAGTAATTTGATAAATTAGTTGATGTTCCTGCTGTTTCTCCAAAAGTGTGGTTACCTTTTGTTAAAGAAGATGTAAGAGTTGTTCCACCATCACCAACGTTGGAAGCTTGGGTAACACCATCAATTTGCAAGTTAAATAATCCAGAATCACTACTAGGAGTCAAAACTTTTGTAATAGTTAATTTTCCTGAATTGTTTTTGAACACTATACAATCTGAGGGAGATGAAGTAGGTGAGCCTGATGGATAGGAACATACGTCTAACAGGACAGAACTTGATCCACCAACATCATTAGCACCTACTGTACAAGCGGCTACAGTATCTTGTGGATAGTTAGTACCCCCAACAAAAGGGTCGCTATTTTCTAGAGTAGTAGCACAAGTTGTTCCATCAACAATGCTTAATAAAGTGGGTCCGGTACAGTTTTCTGCCTTTGTATCTGTACAAGAATATCTGCGAGTATAAGCTTTTTGGGCCGGATTTCCGTTAACACCTACACAAATGGCGTAGTTTGCAAGGCCGTCTCCGTCTGTGTCAAATAAACTACAAGCATCACCAGTATTTGCGCCGCTCCAACTTATTTCATCCCAGTCCCATTTCAAATCTAAGCTTGCTGGATAGTTTGTATAGTCGGCACACATCTTAGTTAAGTCTTTTTGACCAGTTTCATCGTTTACACCACCTGAGTCATTTTGACAGCCTGATACAGGTGCGTCAGTGAATGTCATAGAGGCAATGATTGTGCCGTTGGCGTCGAGGGCCTCGATTTTGTAGTTTGGTCTATAGTGACCGTCGAGCATAAAGGAAAAAGAGATATTGCCGTTCTGGTCAGAAGTGACCTGGGGTTTGTAAATAAAGATCGGGTTGTCGAGTGAAGAAATGACTAAAGTGTACTCGGTGTTTGGTAAGAAGTTTTTACCAGTAATGTAGACAGTATCAGTGGGAAAATAGTCTGGCTTATCAGTAGAAAGAGTCGGTTCTGGAGCTGTGTTTTGCTCTAATTCGGCAACAATAGTTAGTGATTCAGGAAGTGGCTGGCTGGGTGATGGTGTGGGTGTGGAGTCTGGTGTTGTGGTAGAAGATTGGGAGCTGGTACTCTCAGTTGAGGAGCTACTGGGCTGATCTGATGGTGGTGAATTGTTTTTCTCTTCCTCGATGGCAGTAGTTGGGGTAGGAGCTTGCTCGTCTGTTGGGGTTGGGGTTATTTCCGGAGTCGGTTCTGGAGTAGGTGTGGCTTCTGGGGATGGTGTAGCTTCGGGTGTAGGTTCGGGGGATGGGGTACTTGTTGGTGTGGGCTCTGGCGTGGGAGTGAGAGTGGCTGTTGGTTCTGGGGTTACTTCTGGAGTAGGTGTGGCTTCTGGGGATGGTGTAGCTTCGGGTGTAGGTTCGGAAATGACTGCAGAAGTGCTACTGTCATCGGCATAAACCGGCAAAACAAGAAGAGGCATAATTGGCTGAAGCAGTATATTGAAGGAAACAGTTAAGGAAATCAGCTTTCTTAGTATCTTCTTTTTCATTGTGATCAGATTTTCTCACTTGAATAACCCAATGTCAATATTAATAGTACCCTATAAATTTATATATTAGTTGGACGTAGTTATACTTGGAGGTGCAGGATATACTATGTCAATGGGGTTTTTTTGCCCGTTTACTGGTAGTCCAAGGGAGAACCCTAGAGCATTGGCTATAGCTACACCAACTCTAGTGCCAGTAAAAGAACCGGGTCCTGGGTTGACCTCTATAGTAGTAATATCTTGAGGTGTTTTACCTAGGCTGGCTAAGGTTTTTTGGATGAATCCAAGGATGTTTTGATCTCTAGGTGAGGAAACTTCGTGGACAAATTCCTTGTTGTCTAGCCTGAGGATGGTTTTTTGGTTGTCGGTGGAGTCTAAGTAGAGTTTCATCGTGTTATTTTTATTTCGCGCTGGGTTGGACCTGTTTGCTTAAAAGTTATTATATAGTGGTTGTCTGGTAAAACATCTAAGATTTTTTCTGGCCATTCGATGACGACTAAATTTTCTTTTTTGTCCCAGATTTCTTCTAGATCGAAAGACTTTATGTCATCTATAGAATTTGTTCTATATAAATCTAGATGAAAAAGGTTTTTGATAAACTCGTGGTCTTTTACTTTGTACTCTTTCAAAATCATATAGGTGGGCGAGATAATCCGATTAAGACCAAGTTGCTTGCCTAGAAGTTGGGTAAATGTCGTCTTACCACTAGCCAGACCACCTATTAAACAAATCGTTGTACCAGGTGTTAGCTCCTTGAGAAGATCTGAGGCTATTTGCTCTGTGTCCTTGGGGCTAGTGGAAAGGTAGACTTTTTCCATGTGTTTGCTAAATAATTTACTAAAACAGCAAGTGAGATACCGAATGAGTCAAAAAAAATGTCGGTTAGAACACCAGTTCGCCCTGGGACATAAAGCTGGTGAATCTCGTCTATAAAGGCATAGGAAAGGGTGTAAAGAATAGCTTTTTCTAATTCTTTTCTCCCCAAAGCAAATATCCATAGCAATCCTAATACAAAATAGACAAAAACATGCCCCGACTTTTTGAAGAGGAACTCCCAAAAATAGGTGTTGGCACGAGGCAGATCTGTTCTAGAAGATAGATAAAAAATGACTGCCATCCATAAAAATGGAAGTAGAATCTTAAAAGTTTTCATAGTTTCGCAATGACGGTAGGGTATATTTTAGAGGTTTTTGAGACGAAAATATAGCAAGCCACCGGAGAGACTAAAAATACTGGCCCCAATTACAAATAGGGCCTTATCAGAAACAACTGAAGAGCTTGGAGTAGCTAGGTTTAGATCTGCTTGAAAGTTATATATGGCACTGGGTGAACTAGTGACGATTAAAATTACAGATGTGGTAGTGGCGAGGACCTGCCCCGCCTGTGAGGCGGGACTCAGCATCGTTGTGCTTCGGATCGTAGATGGAGAAGTAATCAAGACTGCAGTACTTGTGACTGTAGTTTTTAAATTTGCCGTCGGTGTTGGCGTTTTTGGTGGAGTTGTTGGGGTAGGAGTAAGCGTGGTTGTTTTGGTAGCTGTTGGAGAGGTGAATGATGTGGTGCTTGGCGTGATAGTTGAAGTTGGAGTGCTCGTTGGTGGAGTTGTCGGAGCTGAAGAGACGTAACTTAAGTCTATTTCTAGAGAATTTGAGTAGTCGGATGGGGAACCAGAAGCGGTGAACCTTTTGAGTTTGATTAGATATTTTCCTGGGCCAGAGTAATCTTTGTCTTGAAAATCTGGTTTTAAAAATATGGTAACTGGTTGGTCGTTTTTTAGTTCCATGTAATTATCTAAAACAAAATTTTTCTCCGGACTAGACTCGTATTTTAACCACTCCCCTTTTTTGCTAAAAGTAAAGCCAAAATATTTGCTAGCTCCGGCAGGGGTAAACATACCTTGGACAAAAGTACCAGAAGAGCTACTCATACCGGTAACAACAGCTGCTATCTGGTAGTAGTCGTCTTTTTGAGTGAGGTCGGAGATGGTGAGATTTATAGCCGAAAAAACTTTTCTAGGGAATAGAATTGTGAGCAAAAACATTAACCCAAACAGGCAGTGTTTCACTATGGTCAGTATAGATCTAAGTTGTACGAGGAAGCAAGATATGGGACAATTCGTGCCTAAATTGACCTAGTGGTATAATATAGGGTATCGTTTCCGAAACTTGAAAATTATAAAGAGGAGGGTGTATGGATACCCTAAAAGTTCTAGCTGAGAATTACTTTAAACAAAGGGGTTCTCCAGTAAAGATCATTATGATCTGTGACCCAAACCACAACGATTTGGATGATGAGTCCGCACTTGTGGTGTTGAATGCTTTGCTTCGGCTTGGTTTTATTGATCTCGTTGCTACAATTGTTGCAAATACCAACCCTGAATATGATAGAGCAAGAGTGGCTAAAGGCCTACTGAGGCATTTGGGTCAAGGAAAAATTGAGGTTGGGGTTGGTGACAGAGTAATGCCAGAGCCAGACCCATTCCCAGACGTTGAGCTGATCCCTTATTACGACTCAGGCGAAGAATTGCCGGATGGAAAGAAACTCTTGATCGAAAAACTCAAGTGCGCAACAAATCGTTCGATTACATTGGTGGTTCAGGCAGCCATGACCGAAGTAAAGTGGTTGTTGGAAAAGCACAGAGCACTATTCCTCGCAAAAGTGAATCGAGTTGTCTTTATGGGAGGTGTAGCAAGTGACCTATCTCCTGAAGGTATGATAATGACTGGGGACGCAATGAATGTTCACTTTGATCGTGAAGCTGCACTCTACTGCTACGAGCAACTTCAGCACATGGGAGTACCGCTTACTATCACGACAAGAAACACCACGTTTAAAGCAATGCTTAACCACTCAATTTTTGAAAAAATGGGTGTAGTCGGTAAATCATTCGCTTCTAGAGTAAACAGAAACACACAAAGGTTTTGGAAATCGGTAAACTCACCGGCAGGTTCGCCTTTTAGAGGTAAGTTGTCAATGAGTCGAAATCGAGAGTGGTTTGTTAAAACTTTTTGCGGTGGGACTGATCCTGGAATTGGTGAAGATGAAGATATTACACCATATGTGGTATCAAAGTCGTGGCCACAGTACGACCCAATCAACTTGATTGCTGTTGTCCCATTTTTGCGTAAACTTTTTTTTGTTCCAAGAACGATCAAAGTTGGGGCATGTGATCACGAAGTTATTGGATGGTCGGCAGATGAGCATGGATTAAGAAATCCAGAGGATTTTGTGAGATTTCTCGAAGATCTTTTGACTTACGGCTCAAGATAGAAGATAGACCGGTGTAAAACCGGTCTTTTTTTTGGTTTAATTTGGTTTTGAATAATTTAGTTGAAACTGACTAAACGAAGTGAGGAGATGTCGGAGAGTTGGTATTTGTCTGTTAGTGGTCTGTTACTGCCGTTTTCTAAAAATGGATCGTGCATGATGTATTTATCTCCATCTTTTTTGACAATGACGATAAAGTGGTCTGGTCCACCATATAAACCGGCGATCACTGATCTGCCTGCATTTAATTCTGAATCTAACTTGTCTTTGCTTACTGGAGTGATGGTGACACTAATACCATTAACACTAAAGGAATGAAGAATGTAACCGGTACCTGGGACAAAGGCACTGGCATTGACCG
The DNA here is from genome assembly GCA_964592455.1 of uncultured Pseudomonadales bacterium. GTDB lineage: Bacteria > Patescibacteriota > Microgenomatia > UBA1400 > MFAQ01 > MFAQ01. Next base: position 5,392 of record CAZQDQ010000014.1, on the reverse strand, counting down.
CTACATCTGACGGCTTAATATTTTTACCAGCATGGCTGGCCATCATAGATATCGAATTAACTAAACAGCCATATTCGGCGGTAGAGTAGCTAGAGCCACCAAGGCCAATGTTTCCCCACTGTGAGTCTCTTTGGTTGTAGTAGCAACCCCAACTATCACATTTAGTTTGGTCTTTGAGAATAGTGGCACCACCATTGTTACTGACAAACCTTCTGATAGCAGCTAGTTGGGCTTTGGCGTCGGACTGGAGTTTTTGATATTTTTTTTCGTCGTTGGCTGTAATATTTAGCAGATTTTGTTTCTCTTTTAGTTGATCATCTAAACTTTTCTTTTGCTCTAGCATTTTCTTTTTTAAATTTTCGATTTCTTTTTGTTTTTCTTGTTTGGCCGCTCTTCTGCTGTCGTAGTCTTGGCGGGACTTTTCTAGTTCGGCTAGTATTAGTTGGTCTTTAGACTTGACAGTATTTAAGTATTTGAGTTTGGAAAAATAATCACTAAAGTCATTACTGGCAAAAAAAAGATTTTCCTGGTTGGTTCTTATCCGTCTATAACTTTCTTGGACACGGGCGATATAGATTTTACTTAAAAGACCTGAAGATTCGTTTACCTTATCGATAACTCCACCGAGGATTTCTATTTCTTTTTCAACGGCTTTTATTTGAGCGTCTGTTTGGTTTATTTGACCTTGAGTGAGGTTGATTTTAGAGTTGATAGTGGCAAGAGCTTGTTTTAGAGAGTTCTGTTCGTTTTTGAGACTGTTAATTTTTTTAGCACAACTTTCGATGTACTCGTTGATTTCTACTACCTTATCGGATCCAGATGGAGGAGTACCTTCACAGTCAACTGCGGCCAAAACAGAACTACTAATAAAAATAATAAAAAAGAAAACAAAAAAGATATGCTTCATTTTGACTTTTTGACAAACCTGGTGGTAGCAAAAAGCCCAGCAAAAAAACACATAAATAAACTAAGACCCAAGACACTGGCAAAGTGAATCCCAAAAAATGTATAAGGAATGGGAAACGAAATAATACCTGAGAGTCTTGGAGCGATAAAAGGCGTTGAATACAACATGGCACTTAAATTTAAAATCCAACCAAAAAACCCACCTAATAGTCCGTATATTAATGCCTCCTGAAGGTAGGGCTTAATGATAAAAGAGTTGTTAGCACCTAAAAGTTTCATGGTGCTAATCTCACCTCTGCGAGAAGCGATTTTCATGGAAATTATAGTGACAATGGTGAGGAAGCAAACCAAAGAAACTATGAGAACTAAAACTAAACCAGAAAAACGAATAGCTGTCGTTAACTTGGTGAGTTCGGTGATGATATCCTGTGGAAAGTCTATATCTTTTTTGCCCTGTGGATTGACATTAACAATGTCAGACTGCTCCAGGAGGTTGACCACTGTAGTAAACGAGCTTGGATTGTTGGCGGTCACTTCGATACTTGCTGGCAAAATTTCGGCAGTGACTATACCCCAGTCTGTAACTGAGCCTAGTAAAACAGGATCGTTGGCGACACTTTGTTTGTAAATATCTAGAGCTTGGTCCTTACTAATATAAATTGCGCTTTTGATCCCTTCGGTGCTGGTAAGAGTATTGATAAGAGTTCCCACCTGTGACATATTGTGATCGTCCTTGAGGTAAGCAATGACTTGTGGTTTAGTCTCAAAACTTAAAAGAATAGTCCGAGAACCTATGGCTACCAAACTAAAGATACCAATAATAAAGATGGTGAAAGTGACAACCAAAATAGCAGCTATGGCTTGAAAGGGCGAACGACGGATATTTTTGAGGGCAGTTTTCATTTTTATTTTTTAGTTTCTTTGGTTTTGCTGGATTGCCGTACTCCAGAATTTGAGCCTGAGTCGCCCGCAATGACGGGTGATTTTTTATTCTTTGAGGTGTCTGAAATTATTTTACCTTTTTGGAGAGTAATGTGACGAGCTTTGTGAAGATCGATGAGGGTGACATCGTGAGTGGACATGATGACAGTAGTGCCATCGGCGTTGATTTTTTTGAGTAAATCAAAAATTTCGATTGAAGTTTCTTCGTCTAAATTACCTGTTGGTTCGTCTGCGAACAAAACCTGCGGGTCGGAAGCAATGGCCCGTGCTATAGAGGCCCTTTGGATTTCACCACCGGCAAGCTGCAGTGGAAAAAGGTTTTCTTTTTTTGGTAAACCAACCATATCTAGGAGACGCCCTACTTTTTCTTTAATTTTGTTGGGGTTAAAACCGGCGATTTCTAGTGCGATAGCGATATTTTCACCAACAGTTTTGTCTGGAATTATTTTGAAATCCTGAAAAATAAAACCAATTTTACGGCGCAAAAGTGGAATTTTTTTTGGTGGTATTTTGGCTAAATCCTCGCCGTCAAAAATAATTTTGCCTTTAGTGGGAAATAAGTCTCTGATCAGGAGTCTCCCGATAGTTGTCTTTCCGGCACCAGATTTACCAGTAATAACAACAAAATCTCCTGGGTTTACCACTAAATCCAAATTGTCGATAACGACATCTCCGTTTGGGTAGGATTTGGTGACATTAATAAATTCAATCAATTTATTTTTTAGTATTAATTAGGTAGTGGCGCATTTAGGGTTTCGACTTTGGCGCGACCGACATCCATTAACCAACCAGCTTTTTGGCCTTTAAAGGTTTCACCCCAAATGGTAACCTGGTGGCCAACTAGTAAATCGAGATCAATAACAGAGCTTGTAAGGTAAACAGTTTGAGACATACCACCTGGGCGTACCAATTTGTGAGTGCCTTCTCCATTTAAGCCGCCTTTATCTAAAACACCCGTTGCGGTAGTGTTGAAAGCTTTTTCGTCTGCAGAACCAAAGATGTCGCCAGCCTTGACGCCGGACTCTGGTATTTCTGACTGGATTCCCGACAAATTACTACCTGCAAGACCACTATTACTACTAGCTTTTGATGATTTCAAAAGAATACCCGAGTAAATACCTAGACCTAAAAAAAGAATGATAAGAGTAGGAAAAATAAATTTATTTGGGGATCTTGGCACTTCTTGGGTGATTGGTTCTGAAGTAAAGTCTGGTTTTACCAATGGTTTGTCTGGGTCTATCATTTTTATTTCCATATAGATAAGTGTACCAAATTATCGAACAAGAACTCAAGAAAAAAGTTATGATTGGTTGTTTAGGGAAAGTAGTTTCAGTTCGGCCTGAATGAAATCATCGAGGTTGCCGTCTAAGACTGAATCTGGGTTGGTTGACTCGAAATTTGTTCTGGTGTCCTTGATGAGTTTGTACGGATGTAAGACGTAGTTTCGGATTTGAGTTCCCCAACTAGCCAGAGTAGTGTTACCTTTGATCTTTGCTATTTCTTCTTGGCGTTTTTGTTCTTGAATTTCCCATAATTTAGCTTGCAACATTTGCATGGCAATTTTGCGATTTTGGGCTTGGTAACGCTGAGTTTGGCACTCGACAACAATACCAGTAGGAAGATGTTTAATGCGAACCGCAGTGCTAACTTTGTTGACATTTTGGCCGCCAGCACCACCTGATCTGCTAGCTTCGAATTCGATATCTTCGTCTTTGATTTGGATTTCATCTTCTTCGGGCATAACAGGGAGAACTTCGACGCCGGCAAAAGATGTTTGTCTTAGTTTGTCAGCATTAAATGGTGACTGACGGACTAAACGATGAGTACCTTTTTCGTTTTTTAGTAACCCAAAAGCAAAACGCCCAGTAACTAAATATGTTACAGATTTAATACCGGCTTCTTCTCCAGCAGAATATTCGATAATTTCGGTTTTCCAGTTCTTTTTTTCGAAAAACCTAGTATACATGCGGCTTAACATGTTGGCCCAGTCCATAGCTTCGGTACCACCTTGACCGGCGCGTATAGTAATAATTGCATCACCGGCATCATACTTGCCCGAGAGGTAAGTAAGATTTTCCAAATCTGTGATTTTTTTGGCCAGGCTTATACCAAGAATGTTTATCTCTTGGTCGAAGCTGTCATCTTTATGTTCTCTGGCCATTGTTAACAGATCTTTTAGAGAAGCTAGGTCTGAACTAAGTTTTTCGAAGGTATCGACATTGTCTTTGATGTCAGCTATTTTGCTCAAGACTTGTTTGGCTCGGGACTCGTCTTTCCAGAGATCTGGTGAGGCGGACTCAATCTCTAGTGGTGTAAGCTCTTTTTTGAGAGAGTCGATGTCGATTTTACTGGATAAATCCGCTATCTTTGCCTCGAGTAACTCTATATCCATGTTGTGATCAGTCGCCATATATACATTTTAACATTGACAAAACAATATCTATAGGTTGCAATTTTAGAATAGCCGTGCGAGAATATCTCGTCCTTTTAATCTTGATTTCAGTTCGAGGAGTATAAAAATGGCATTACCAGAAAATAGAAAGGCTGTGCTTGAGCTTTTGGATATTTTAAGACCACAAATATTAGGTAAAACACATCCAGGGTTTACATGTAGTTGCGGAGCTATTCACACTGACCCTGCTGTAGCAGTTGAAATCATACCTGGTGGGGATGAATACCCGTCACAGGAAGTTGAACACTCGTTATGGTCAGTAAAAATGAGAAATGATCATGAGACATGGTATCTCTGTCTTAGTGAATTTATTGATTACGATACTCTTGACAAGATGTTTGCTAAGTATTTTGGTAAGAACACTCGCCCTACATATCCTTATAGCCCCAAGCAAAACAGTAGTGACAGGGTTTTAAGTGATGGCGAGGCAATCGTGTGCGTCCGGGAGGATGATGACAGCATCGAATTCTCAATTGACTGGGGCAGGTTTCAGATGACAGCCAATCTCATTTTGTCTTTAGAGAAGGAAAAAGGTAGCCGGATATCAAGAATTGCTGATCCTGAAACTTTTGAGTACCTTCGCCAGGTACTATTGAGGATACATCCTCAAGCATATTTTGGTGGCCCACAAAAGGTCTTACCATTTGAAAGCTTGTGGAGAGTTGACTACAAAAAGGCACTTGATGAAGTAAGACAGTTTGATAGAGTCAGTCTTGGGTCGGGTAGACTGGGTAGTGGTGGCAAATGGTATGTTACTGAAACCAGTATTACTTTTTTTAAAAGACCGAAGACAGTTTAGTTTTTCTATCCCCTTCCTAACGGTTGGGGGTTTTTGTGATTTAGTAGCGTGGGGATACTGGTTGGGGTAAAATGAGCTTGATGAAGTTTTTGTTGTGGTTTAAGAAATATTGGTGGCTAATACTGATTGGAGTGCGTGTGGGAGTGGTGTGGTATAAGGCAGCTGATAATAAAAAACAGAAAGAGTTAAAATCGAGAACTTATACAGTAACAAAACAAGATGTTGTCGATTCCTTAGAACTTTCCGGGTCGATAGACGCAAGAGAGAAAGTTACCCTTAAATTTCAGACGTCT